>CAZDXD010000032.1:0-11902 GCA_964509415.1 uncultured Treponemataceae bacterium | reverse complement strand
ACGCACAAACAAGAGAATGATTCTTACTTACAAAACGTCAGCCGTAAGCTGACGAAATGTCATGCGTAAGCTGACGATCGCTGCGCGATTCAAGCGGCATGGAGCGCCTTAATATGGTCGCAGAGGAGACACAGCAAGGGCTTTGAGTTTTGTTCTAATGGGGCTTGCAAAAAAATTTGCGAAAGATTATTGACACTACCGTGACAGCAATTCACACAACAATTAACTGCAAGGAGGCTGACAGCCTCCTGTTTTTTTTTGCCTCAATTTGCCTCATATCGCTTGCTGCTATTCTCTTCTCCCGGCGTGGCATTGCTTCTAGCGCAAATGTACCAGCTTTCAGGCGAGGCTATCACTGTGCCAGGCTCGCGGCAGATTGTCCGCGTGACTGTCGTTCCACTGGCGTCAAACGCGGGGAATGCCCCATCGCCTGCCCACACGCCGGCTGCAACAGCTTCTGCCGCCGCGCTTTGCATGCTGGAAAGATACGTGGCTTCTCCCTTCGCGTAAATCAATGCGTCCATAAGGCTGCCACCGCTTTTTTCGCGGAGAAGAAACACGCACGAATCAGAGAAAGGCTTTCCCCCAGCGTCGTACCAGAAGTCGCGGCCACTATCAGATGCGCCGTCTCCTGTAGAAATCGCAAGATCAGAGCCGGTTTCGTCTGTGAAGTCAGCTCCTTCTGGCAAGAGCCTGTAGTGAAGAACAACGAAATCGCCCGCAGCAACTTCCGTCGAAGGAAATGTGTAGGCGGTGTTCTTCTCTCTTGACGACTTGTAGCCGTATGTTTCAATTACTACGCCGCTTAAATTACCGCCCGATATAACTTCAAACTCGATAAACTCCGACTTAGGCTTGTTGTAGGCAATCCGCGCCTCGTTTATGCGCAGCTTCGGCAGGCGGGAATTATAGCCCGCAAGCGTTTCGGAGAGGGAAAGCGTGTTGCCCTCAGCGGTCGCGACAGTCATGGCGATTACAAATTCTTCCCCGGCAGCAGGCGGCGAAGAAAGGTTAATGTAAACATCGCTAGTGAACTCTCCGTTAACGCCGCTTGCCTCCGCAGTAAAGCCGCCGCTTGAAGAAGACGCCACAAAAACGCTTGTCGCGGAAATAGGCTGCGAAAAGCTGAAAACCGCTTGCGTTTCCGAAATCATGGACGCACCTGTGTATTCCGGCAGGGAAAGGGTACCGCTCCAGACAGCCGCTGACCGCTCGTCAAAGGCGCATGCGGAAAAAAAGCAGATCGCCGCCGCAAGCCCCGCCGCGCACGCGGCTGCAAAAAGTAAAATCCACTGCGCGGAAATATCCGCCGCCCTGTTTTTTTCAAAAACCATAAGTCTTCCTCCGCATTGTATATGCGGAAAATCAGGCGCGGCGGCGCGGTTTTATTGACGGCATAGAAGGAGTACTCGCACCGTTATTTCTTTTCAACCGTTGGGTAAAGAGGTAAAAATCTTCAATATGACAAAATTTCGTCTATTGCTTTTCCATCTGCCCCGGGAATTGAAAAGCCGAGTATCTTCGCATAGGTTGGAGCCTCATTCACAATATGGCTACTTTCCACTATTGCTCCACTCCTGATATGAGGTCCCTTTGCAACAAGCATCGGCTGCGGTCCTTTATGGGGAAGATAGCCATGCGTTGCATGTCCAAAACGGTAATCGTAGTTATCTAGAGGTTTCACAAGAGGCCTGGAAAAAGAATCTGAGAACCCGGTGTAGCCATCAGTCTCTAAAACAAAGAAGAACGGTCCTCCATAGTGATGCAGTTCTCTCGCCTCCTCTTCCTCAAAAATCCGGGAAAATCCATACACCTCTTCTTTCAGGAGCCTATCCAGTAGAGTTTTCACCTGATTATATAACGACTTGTCATCCTTATCTTTCAAAAAGACAATGGCAGACATTCCGTTTGACAGACACCAAGCCTTCCAGTCACGCAGGCTTCCATCCCTGTTCACCGTAATAAGACCTTCTTCTTTGAAGATCACGTTCAGAGCTATATTCCTGCTTACATCCATTTGACCATGGTCGCTTACAAGGAAGATATCGGTTTCTTCCAGGATGCCCCTCTCTTCAAGAGCTTCCCCTATCATGGAAATCCATCTATCGAGATCCCTAAGAGCATCCTCTATATGAGGACCAAAGACCCCGTATCTATGCCTGGCATCATCAATATTCGCCGGATGTACCATGAGAAGCTGTGGCGCATACTCCCTTATTATGTCCGCAGCAGAAGCCATGCCAAATTCATCACGGTATGGATGAACCCTCTCGCGCCCTTCAAAGAAATGCATGTTGCGCTCAATGATCCTCACAACACTTTCATCAGAGCCAGAGCGCCTGAATGCCTCAACCGTGGTCTCTTCATCGCTTTGGGCCCAGTAATCTGCAATATGATAGTCTATTGCATCATTAAATGCCGTAACAGGCCATAATACCGCAGACGTGGAGATGCCTTTTTTCTTCGCTTCTCGGAATATGTCTGTGCATTTAAGGAAACTGTTGTTCCACTGCCATGGCGTAGGATCGCTGCCGGGAATAAGCTGCATATTGGAAAAGATTCCAGTCTTATCGGGATAGAAGCCCGTCATCATGGTCGCGTGCGCAGGGAACGTCACGGTAGGATAGATGGACGAGACTTTCCTTATCTCTGCCCCGCCTTCAAAGTACTTTTTATAACTTGGCATACCTCTGTAGATTTCCAAGTCTTCTCCGACCATTGCATCGGATGATATTACAACGATTCTATTCATCGCATCACTTCAAGAATCTTTTCTTCGGTGTTTTCTGAATAGCGGATTTCAAAGCGGCTTGCCTTAAAGTCGGCATAAAGCTCGCTGTACTCCACTCCGTTCTGCCATCGGATGCGCATGCTGCTCTCGCTGCTGGCAAGAAGCGTAAAGGAGCCCATAAAGGACGGATGGCTATTCCTAAAGAGCATAAGCTTTCTCATGCCCTGCACCACAGGCCTTTTCATCTCCTCAGAGGTTTCATCTAACGAGTAATAGTGCCGGTTGACATTCCTTGCCTCCCCTGTTTTGCGGAAAAGCTCAAAGTCGTTCTTGCTTGCAAAGAGTCCGCAGTAATATACTTGAGGAATGCCAGGAGAAAAGAACTGGACCGCGCGGGCAAGAAGATACCGCTCGTCATTTTCGCCGAGCGCGGAGTAATACGTGCAGTTTATCTGGTAGGTATCGAACGAGTTAAAATTGATAGCCGTGTTAGTCTTTGCGTAAACTTCGGTAATGCCGGGGTTTATCTCAAAAACCTTCTTCTTGGTTTTTAGAACCTCGTCATCCGGCATAAGATAGCGCACGTCTACTACCCCTATCCCGTCATGCGTGTCAAGTGTGGTAAACTGCTTTCGCGGGCATAATACAAGCCAGTTCTTTAGGTACAACGTGCGCCCTGTAAAGAAGGCATTAAGAATCAGCATCGGGAGCTGAAAGTCATAAGTCCAATAGCCCCTCTCCTCAAGTTTCTTCTGGATAAAATAGTTCTCGTGTATCTCCGGAAGAATTTCAACGCCGTATGTAGAAAGGAAAGACCTGCACTCGTCAATCAGCTCCCAGACATCGGGCTCTACAAAGAAACAGTCAGTGCCAGCCTTCTTTGTGGCATAAGCGAAGGCATCCAAGCGTATGAGGGCAGCACCGTGCGCAGCAAGGAACGCAAAGTTTTCCTTCATGAAATCCTTTGCAGCCTCTGAACGCTGGATGTTTATATCCATTTGATGGTCACTGAATGTAGTCCATATCCTCTCGACACTCCCGTCTGCAAAGGTTACGTCCGTATATGGCCGTTCCTTTCTTTTATAGAGGATGGCATCTTCCTCTTCCGTTGGATTGCCGTCTTCCCAGAAATCCTTATACTTGATGAAAAAGTCCCAGTATTTCGATTTGTCCTTGTTCTTTATAAAATCCTTGAAAACTTCACTCTCATCCGATATATGGTTAATCATGTAGTCATACATGAGATAGTACTTCTTGCTAAATGCCATAATGTCATCCCAAGAGCCGAATGCAGACTCAACTTCCCTGTACGTCGTAGGTGAAAATCCCCTGTCGGCGGTGGAAGGGAAGAATGGGAGTATATGGAGACCTCCTATAGCCCCCTCGTAGTATCGTGAAAGGAAAACATCTAAGTCATGGAAATCCTTTCCTATACAGTCAGGATATGTGATGAGCATTATCCTGTTCGAAATCCTTTTCTGCATTAACAAAGACGCCTTTCTATCCCGGCATTTTCAATCAAGATTTTACAGCTCCCGACATTATGCCGCCTGTTATATATTTCTGGAAGAAAATGTATATCACAATTATCGGGAAAACAGACATCACAAGGCCAGCCATGATGTTCCCGTAGTCATTGGAGAATGTGCCATAGAACGTCCTTATTGCAATCGGAAGCGTGTAGAGATTCCTCTGCGTTAGCACTAGCGATGGCAAAAGATAATCGTTCCAAAAGCCTAAGAGTTCCAAGATTGCTATCGTGGAAAGTATTGGCCGCATCAGGGGAAACACAATGCGAAAGAATGTGCCAATATGCGAGCAGCCATCTATAATGGCTGCCTCTTCTATCGAAATGGGAATACTTCCCTTTATAAAGCCATGGCACATGAAGGTGCACATGCTGGTTCCAAAGCCAAAGTTCATCAGAATCAACGTAATCCGCGAATTCAGGACTCCCAACCTTGCCCCATATATGGAAACGAGCGGGATCATGACGACTTGGAAGGGAACAATCATCGAGGCTACCATCACCGAAAAGCTTACCTTGCATATCTTCCAGTTCGTCCTTACGAAAAGATAGGCTGCCATCGCCGAGAAAACAAGAAGGATCAGAACGCTAAAGACAGATACAACGAGGGTGTTCATAAATGAGCTAAGGAATTTCATGTCGACCCATGCGGCGACATAGTTTCCCCACTGCAGCCCGTTGCGGTCAAGCAGCTCAAGTGGATAGCGGACGATATTAGCCTTGCTTTTAAGGGAGTTTATCAAGACAAGAGCGAATGGGATGACATACAGGACAAAAAGCGCGTAGATGAGCAGTGTCTTCAATGTCTTATATGCAAGAGTTCTAGCTCTTTTTTTTTCCATGCTCACAACTCCACTTCCCTCTTCTTGCCCAGATAAGCTTGGGTAAGGGCTATTACCGCGATGATGGCAAAGAATATGAGGGCTTCCGCCTGCCCCAGCCCGTAGCGGTATTCTTCAAAGGCCTTGCTGAATATATGCATCGCCGCCATCTTGGTCGAGCCGTACGGACCCCCTTCTGTCAGGGAGAGATTCAAGTCATAAACCTTGAATGTCCTAGTAATGGCCAGAAAGATGCAGATGACTATCGACGGCATCATCAGCGGAAGGCGGATTTTCCTCGTTATCGTCTTCTCGCTCGCGCCATCGATTTTTGCCGCCTCGATAAGATCCTGAGGAATGCCCACAAACCCTGAGATGTAGATAAGCATAAAATACCCTGAGTACTGCCATGTCGTGACTATGATCAAGGCTGCCATCGCGCCGCCGGGAGAAGATAGCCATGAGCGGCGCAGTATCTCCAGTGGAATCATGGCGTAGAAACCTGGCAGGACACGGCGGAAAAGGAACTGCCAGATGAAGCCCAGTATAATTCCCCCGATGAGGTTCGGCGTGAAAAAGCCTGCCCGCAGGAAGTTCTGCCCCCTTACGCCTGTCGTAAGAATATACGCCAGCGCGAAAGCCACGATATTAGTTGTCAAGACGGCAATAGCGGAATAAATGGCCGTGATCCCTAGGGAACGCCAGAAAGCTGTATCCTTGAAGGCTTGCGCGTAATTATCGAGCCCTATGAAGCTCATGCTCAGGGAAATGCCGTTCCAGTCGGTGAATGTCAGGTACGCGCCATAGACAAGGGGGACAATGACGATGATGACGAAAAAAAATACCGAAGGTCCTGCAAAGGCTAGAAAATATAAAGCCTTTTGCCCCCGGCTCATTTTTCCCCACATGCCTCTCTCCTTAACGTTTCACAGAGGGCAAGGGCAAGAACCGAAAAGCCCTTGCCCGCCATAAAATCATTCAGCCGGAAGGTGAGAGTGCCAGTAATCATCCAAGATGGATGCCAGAGCCTCTCTTGTCATGCGCCCATCCACATAAGCCTGCATGCTCGGAGCAAGAAGCGCCCTGTGGTCTGAAGGGGCATACGTGTTGAGGGGCACTGTTCTGCCTGAGTTGATATAAGCCTGAAGGCCAAGATTGAAGGGATTGGTCGGCGGCAGCGCGATGTTCGAAAACGCCGTCACGATCTGGCATCCATTGATCAGCGTATCCTGCCCTGTCGGATCAAATACCAGCCAGTTCAGCAACATCTTAGCTGCTTTCTGCTGTTCCTCAGTCGCATTTATAATATCAACAACAATGTACTTGGTGGCTCCCGCGATAACCTTGCCCTGTCCCGGATTGTCATTGATTGGGAAGTGGAACACCCCGTACTCCATTGAATCATCCGCGTACGGCTCAAAGTCAGGCCAAGCCCATGTCCCGTTCACCCAGAAAGCTGCCGTGCCGTCTGCAAGATAGCTCGCATTGAGATCGTAATCTGCTGCCAGCGGGTCATTGCGATTGATGTTGTGCGCAAAGTACATGTCGAACGTGTCAAAAACCTTGTTGAACACCTCGTTCCCGATGAATGTGGCTCTTCCGTCATGGACATCCTTTAAGAAGGAAATGCCGCCTTCAATCGTGCCATCCTGATACTCGTAGATGTACTGGAGAAGGTGCTGCCCCACTGACCAGTCCTCGGAATTGACCACGAAAGGAGTCTCCATGCCTGCAGCTACAAGCTCGTCGACGAGAGCCTTGACATCGTCAAAGGAAAGGCAATCATCCGGATTAAATTCGCGGCCAAGAGTATTCTCGATAGCCGTCTTGTTGTACAACAGGCACCTGCCCTCGATTGTAAGCGGCATGCCATAGAGCTTTCCGTCGACATACAGTCCCATCACATCCCCGCCGGTTGCAACCCACGGCTCATCCGACAGGTCTGCAATCCTTTCTCCTGCAAGCTCCTTGACCTGGCTCGTGTCAACGATTGCAAGTGTCGGCGGATCTCCCGCTGCATAGCGCTGTGAGATAACCATTCCGGGATTGTCCGTCTCGAAGATTTCAACCTCCACATTATACGCGCTTCCGAAAAGCGCGACTCCCCTTTCAAGTGCGTCAGTAATTTCAGGCTTTGAGTTCATGAGCGTAATGCGCACTGTATTTTCAAATCTTTCCCCGATTTCCGGATTGGCTTCCACTGCCGCATTGGACTGCGTTGAGCTAGACCCGCCGCATCCAACAAAAGCGACAGCACAGAACAACGCAAGCAACATTAAGGCAAGAACCTTTTTCATAAACACCTCCTGCATGCATTTGTACTTTTAGTTAATGATAGCCATCAGATTTAGCAATGTCAAGCAATTATTGGCGGGCGCAGCAGGGGCTACACAGCAACCTTCGCAGCTAACTCCTTCATGGCGCCTGGAATGTCTATGTCCTGCGGACACACTTTCCGGCAGCTTCCGCAGGCTATGCAGGCTGAAGGCAGCTTGTCCTTAGGGAAAGACGAAAGCACTATTGGCGCAATAAAACCGCCGCCTGTAAATGCATGCTCGTTATATAGCGAAATAATGCGCGGAATATCGAGCTTTTTCGGGCAATGCGGCACGCAATAGCGGCATTCCGTGCACGGAAGGGCAACGCTTTTCACCATCGCCTCGCCCATCGCAAGGAGGGCAGCTCTTTCCTCATCATTAAGCGGCTTCGATTCAGAGAAAATGGCTAAATTCTCCGCAAGCTGTTCAGGCGCAGACATCCCAGAAAGGGTTATAACCGCCTCCGGAATTGACTGGATAAAGCGGAACGACCACGCAGGCGTGCTTTCATCAGGGCGCATGGCTTTTAGCGCCGCCTCATTTTCCGCGCTCAAAGAGGCAAGTTTCCCGCCGCGAAGGGGCTCCATAACCCAAACAGGAATATTCCATTTTTTAAGAAGCTCCACCTTCTCCTCGCCGTTCTGAAAGTGCCAGTCAACCCAGTTAAGCTGAAGCTGGCAGAACTCCATGTCCTTGCCGTAAGCGTCCAAAAACCGCTCCATCACGTCAACGTCACCGTGACACGAAAAGCCGAGATGCCTGATTTTCCCCTCATCGCGCATCTTTATAAGGAAGGAATAAGTGCGCCATTTTTCATCGTCAAGATAAAGGTCAATATTCCTCTCGTTCACGTTATGGAAAAGATAAAAATCAAAGTAGTCCGTTTGGCACTTTTCAAGCTGGTGAGTAAAAATCTCTTCCACCTTGCCAAAGTTGGAAGGATCGTAGCCTGGAAACTTCGTTGCAAGAAAATAGCTTTCCCGCGCAAAGGGCTTGAGCGCCTTTGCCAAAAACAGCTCAGAATTTTGGTTATGGTATCCCCAAGCGGTATCAAAATAATTGATGCCGCCTTCCATTGCAGCCGCAATCATCTTTCCCGCGACATCCTCGTTGATGTTGCTCTCGTTGCCGTCGATAACGGGGAAGCGCATTGCTCCAAATCCAAGCGCAGAAATCTTTAAGCCCTTAAAATCCTTGTAAACCATGACCATCCTCCAATTTACAAGCTTAATCAAAAGACACAAGAAAAACAATCAAAAAATAGAGCTGCGCGGCTATCGGCAACTTGGCGCTGCCGATAGCAAGACAAACCCTATTCAGCCGCGCGAATCTTCGCGTAGCCGTCCCAGGCAAACAAGGCTTTTTCTGTCTAGTTGTCTAGTTGTCTAGTTTCTGGGGCAGGACAAGGAGTCCTGCTGCGCATGAACTGAGCGCAAAAAAAAAGGCGGCCAAGCTCAGCAAGCCTCCATGACAAGCATGTCGGCTCGCTGGGCCATTGCGCCGCCGTCTCCTGCACCTGCCGCCTGAATCACTTCGCTCCTTTCTCCTTTAGTATGTCAGCAATCTCCGAGTGCCCGTTCTGCTCTGCCCACATCAGGGCAGTCCTGTAGTTATTGTCCTTCAAATTCAAGTCCGCGCCCGCATCAACAAGCGCCCTCGCAACCTTCGCGTGTCCTTGCCCCGCGGCAGCCATCAGCGCTGTCTGGCCGAATTCATCCTTAGCGTTCACGTCCGCGCCCGCCGCAACAAGCGCATCCACGGCCTCCGCGCGCTTTTCCCAAGCGGCCTCCACGCGCTTTTCCCAAGCGACATCCGCACGCTCTTCCCACGCGGCATCCGTGCGCCCATCCCAAGCGGCATACATCACCGCTGTCTGGCCGTGATTGTCCCGCGCATTAACGTCCGCGCCAGCTTTAATAAGCTCGTTTACTGTATTCTTGTCCCCAAACCGCGCTGCGAACATCAGGGCTGTCCGCCCGCATTCATCCCGCGCGTTCACGTCCGCGCCCTTGTCAAGGAGCAGCTTTACTGCATCCGCGCGCCCCTTCCATGCTGCCCACATCAGGGCTGTCCTGCCGAATTCATCCTTAGCGTTTACATCCTCGCGCCCGCTTAAGGCGTCTTTCAAAAATTCGTTCATGTCCATTTGGCTTTTCTCCTTTTAGCATTGAATCTAGAGGCGCGTAGGCTTTGCGCCCGCATATAACATAATCAAACTAGCCCTTTTTGCAAAACATTTAGGGCTAAAGAGCAAAAAACGGCTAAAGGCCCGCCTGAGGCAGAGTGCAAAGAGAAAAGCGAGGGGTTAAGCGGCCTTGCGCCTAGCCTGCGCCCTAAAATATGCAAAGGTTGCGCGTAATGCTTCCCTTGCTGGTGTTCATGTTTGCCTTCCAGTCGTCGAGCGACTGCTGAAAATCTTCTGTTATTGTGGAGGCAACGGAAGGCCAAATGGAGGTGTTAAACTCCACATGAATGGTAGTTATATCCACCTTTGACTGGTTTGACGTGCAGCCTTTGGTCTTGTCAGACTCGAACGCTATGTTGGAAAAATAGATATACAGGTCAATATTGGCTTCATTGTTATTGCTGTAAATGTCGCTCATGGCAAAGAGAGACTCTGAGGTGCTTGTATTATGGTGGCTAGTAGCATTAGCCGCCAAATCTGTAAGCGAGCTTATTATCTGGTCCTTGTCAAGCTTCTCTATGGAAGAGAACATGCCTGCAATGCTGTCAATGGCCTCCTTCCAGCTTTTATCCTCGCGCGTGTAGACTTGGTTTTGATTTAATTTCAAAATGAAAAGAGGGCAAGACAATATATTTGCTATAAAAGCCTTAAAAGGCCCCGAATCCTTAACGTCTTGAATGCAAGCGTCCGCGGTAAAGTGGGCGGCGCTCTGCGCCATGCCCAGCACGCAGGCGCAGCCCTGCGCCGGGTTCACATTGCACACTTCCTTCAGGGCATCCGTGTTGCCCTCCGCCCTATACTTGGCCATGAGCTTGGATTCATCCGCGCACCTTCCCGCATCCGGCCCTCGAATATTCGCGGAGGAAACAACATAGATGTCGCCTCCATCGCTTCTTAGCGGCGTCCTGGCATTGCACATTGAAACCCATTCCCTTACCTTTTCCATCTCGTTCATAATATACGCTCCTTAATATACACTCCTTAATAAAGCAAAATTGCAAAAAAAGTAAAAACTGATAAAACCGAAGCCCGGGCGCAAGCCCTAAAGACCTGCGCCCAAAAGCCATGTCAAGTTGCCCACCCCACTGTTGGCGTGAACTCGATGGACATGGTTTGCAAATCAGCCGGCACGGAAAAGCCAGCCACACACGTCACCTTTATAGAGACATAGGCAGGATCACTGCCCGACAGCTCGTCAGCAAGCAAAAACGCGTCGTTGAAGTCGATTACGCACGGGTTGTTGTTCATGTCTAGAACGCCATCGCCATTGCGGCCCAGCGCGCACAACTCCACCAAAAGATTGTCAATGCTCTCCGCGTTTTCCGCATGAGCGTCGGTTACCTCAAAGACGCCTGTATCCAGCGCGCCGCTGGCGAACTCCCAGTACTCGCCTGGGTTGCCAGTGGTAACCGCCGCGTTCCCGATGCTCCAAAGCAGCCGCTGCACATCGCCTAAAGTGACGTCAGGCATCACGACTCCGTCCAGCCGTTGCTGGTGTCGCTCGTAACCACGCTGTACGGCAGCACGATGGTTATCGTGCCGATATCGGTGTTCCCAGCGGTTCCCAGGACCACCGTCACCGCGATGCGGTAGTCGTCGGTGTTGTTTGCAGCTGCCGTGTTGTCGCTCGCCGCTTCAGCTGTGCTGAAGAGAATCGAGACGCTCTTGTCCGACGAAACCACCGTCTCCAAGCCTTGCACGCCACCTAGCGCGGCGGAAAGCTTGGGCTGGCCCGAGCCTTGGGAGTCGCCGGATGCCAAAAACAGCGTGTAGGTCGCGGTGCTCGCGTCCCAGCCGGTCTCGGCGGTGGTGGCAGAGCCCGTCTTGAACGCCCACGCTACATCGCTGATGCCGGAGTCGACTTCGGTGGAGATGCCGTCCAGCACGGCGGCGATTGCCGTGGCGTTGGCGGAGATCACGTCCGTCTCGGTCTCCAAGCCCCCGCCATCATCGCTGCCGTCGGAGCACGCGCCCGCGAAAACCAGCGCCAGTGCCGCCAGGAGCGCCAGCAAAATTGTGAGGTTCTTTTTCTTCATAAACCCCTCCTCCAAAAAAATTGAAAAGATCTTTTTCGAGGAAGACTCTCTGATGTTCAGCTTACAGTAGACTGTAGACAGTTAACAGTAGCCGGTTCTAGAGCAGAGCAAGTAGCCTTTTGCCCCTGCTCGGCCTGAAGGATTGCCGCACAAGGAGCGCACCCTGCGCTTTACTAGAACCGCATGCCGCCTTAGCCTGCTGTCCGCCGAACCCCTTCGTCTCTTCTTGCCTTTAGCTCCTCTTCTCCTAAAACTCTTCTTGCCTCGTTCCCGCCGCTAGAGC
>CAZDXD010000031.1:0-11909 GCA_964509415.1 uncultured Treponemataceae bacterium | reverse complement strand
TATATATATATATATATATATGGTTTCACGAATCTAATCGCCGCAGCACAGCGGCAAAAAACGCTTTTACATTTATTTTATCTCAACTCTGCAATGAAAGGCATACGGGGTTATTTTGCCCCGTTGCCTTTTTTGTTGTGCCCGCTTTATCCGCCGCAGGCGGATAGGGGCGGGCAAATGCGGGCGCACGCCGGCATAACCCGCCCGCGCTATCAGCCGCTTAGGAAAGGCACAAGCTTGATAGGCGCGGGCTGCCACAAGGAGGTTTTTTAGCATAACGAAAGCGGGCAGGCAGGAGGGCGCAAGTCCCCTTATCCTGCATCATCTTAACCCTAGCCTTGAGGTTAGGCAAACCGCCCCGCCTACCTGACGCCCGCCTGCCCGACGGACAGGGCAGTCAGGCTATAGGGGCACAACATAAGGAGTTTATAGCAATTTTATGAAAAAGAAAATGGTTTTAGCCGCGGCATTGATTGCCTTTGTAGCTTTTTCGGCATCTGCCGAGATGGGAATGTACTTTAAGGGGATGTACGGACGCGGCTTTAGGACGCGGGACTGGAACGCCACCTCTACAGAGGTCAACAGCAGCTCCACTACAAACCTTGGCACCGTTTACGCGGAGCTCGACACGATTATAATCCCCTCGTTTGGCATTACCCCTTGGGCGGGGAGCGGCAACGCCTTCTTGAGCGGCCTTTCGTTTGAGTTCGGGCTTGAGCTCGGCATGGGCTCATGGCGAGCCATGTCCATATCCAGCGCTTTTGGCGGCACGGAGATAGACCAGGTGTTTGCCGTTACGCCTTCCGTGATGGTGGTGTACGGGCACAAGTTTGGAAAGGCAGTGCCGTACGTGGGCGTGGGCGTTGCCGTGCCTATTGTCATTGTTGACTACTTTAACAGCAGCGACTGGAACTACAGCGGGACATACGGCAACTACACTTATGGCATAGAAACCGATGTCGCAAAAGTGGGCGTTAACGCCAATCTTATGGCCGGCGTGGGCTACGCGGTTTCGGAAAGCTTTATGCCCGTGTTTGAGCTTGGCTACGGCGTAGGCATGGGGCAGGGCTTTAGCGCGCGCATTGGAGCTGTCTTTACAATTAAAGACGGCGGGCGCGGCGGAAATCCCCCGCCTCCCCCTCCGCCACCGGCAGAGGATGCTGCTGAAGAATAAGATTATTGATTAAAGGAGATTGTATAAAATGAAGAAAAACAGAAAAACGATTGTGGCCTTGCTCGCCGCGCTGTTGCTTGCGGGCATTTCTGTCGCAGGCCTTGCTTCGTGCTCGGACAATGTTACCTCCAGCGACCTTGAGGGCGACGGTTATGATTATGAGGGGATTTTTAATGGGATTATCTCCGGGTAGTTATAATTCCAACAACTAAGCAGCAATCTGTAACGGCGCGCGCCTCTAGTTTGTTGAATTAACGCAAAAGAAAAGAAACAAGGGCTTAAATCTTTTGTTGTTGACCCATTGCCTGCTCATGTCTTATGGCGGGGCAGGCGTTTTTTTTGTGCTGGGGGCTGTAAGCAGGGCGCGGCGGAAATCCTCCTCCTCTTCCGCCGCCTGCGCCTGCTGAAGAATAAGGGTATTCAGCTGGGAGTCAGAAGTTATTAGAACGGTGCAAAAAGCGAGTTGTAGCCTCCTTGCGGCTTTGCGGTTTTCCGCAGAGCCGCGTTTTTTTTGCGCGTGGGCGTTTTTGTGATGGCGGACAGCTGACAGCATACAACTGGCGAGGGCGGAGGCAGAGGCTGGCAGCTAAAATCTGATTGCGAAATGCGTCACGGTGCAATATAATCCGTATAAGTAATGTATAAAACGATTGTGGAGGAATAAATATGGCAGAATCAAGCATAACGCACAACTTTATTTACACGGACCCGGATGTAGTAGAGCGGCTTGCTAAAATCTTGAAGGAATCGGCTAATGATCCGCCTAGACCTGTCTCGGACAAATTCAGGTATCTGCAAGACCCTGATGAGCTTAAGGAGTTCATGCAAAAAGTAAAGCGAGCAAACGAAGCAGTGAGTGACGGTAAGGAGGAATAGCATTGTCTAATAAAGAATTTGCTACCGTAAACATTAGCGACTGCTTAGATCACAGAATCGAAGGATTTGGCGAAGCTGACCTAAAGCGGGCCGTCTCTGCTTTTTCTTCTATCGACTCTCATGTGGAGACATTTCTAAAACGCAGTGCGGAAGATTTTGCAAGGCAGCACAAGTCAGTTTCATACCTTGTCTTTTCTTCTGATATGGCGAAACTACTCGGCTATTTTACACTGGCAATTAAGCCGATCACGGTGCGAGCCGAAATGATGAGCAAGACAATGGAACGTGCTTTTAAGAAGATGGGCAAGTTTGATAAGGAGATGAACACCTATACTGCTTCTGCATACTTAATTGCGCAGCTGAGCAGAAACTTCTTGCCTTCATTAAAGAACAGCATTACAGGAGACCTGCTTTTAGATGGCGCGTTGTATATTCTGAAAGGCATACAACGTAATATTGGCGGCTCGATAGTGTTCTTGGAGGCGCAAGACAATGAAAAGTTATTGTCGTTTTATCAAAGCAACGGCTTTAGGGCGCTAGACAGAAGATTAGCTTCTTATGAAGACGGCAGTGCGTGCGAGCTAATTCAGCTGTTTAAGGTGTTGTAGGAGTTTTAGTTGGTAGTCGGTAGTGCGGCTACCTCACGGCAGCCTTGTAGTTGGTAGAGCTGGGGAATGGCAAGCAGCTTGTCGCTTGCGCAAGCTCTACCGACTACTGGCTATCGACTACCCACTACCCTCACCCTCTAAGTTCTGAATCGCGGCTTTGCGGCTTTCCGCATAGCCGCGTTTTTTTTGCGCGTGGGCGTTTTTGTGATGGCGGGCACGTTGCCACCGATTCGCTGCTTGCTCCTGCCCTAGCCTGCCTGCCGTCAGGCAGGCGTCTAAGCTCTCAGTTCTAAGTTCTAAGATCTAATCACCCCTCCGCGTCCGCAAGGCGCGCCAAGTCCGCGGCGGCGCTTGCGGCGGAAGCTGCCGTTGCAACAGCGGCTTCCGCGCTTTCCTTGCGGAGTTTGCGTTCTTCCGCAAGCGCTTTAAGCCCTTCGGCAATTTCAGCGGCTTTTTTCTCTGGAATTTTGAGCGCGGAAGCAAGGGCGGCTGCCCCTTCCGTTTCTGCAATGCAAGCCGCTTTTTCTAAAGAGCCAAAGCGGTTAAGCATTCGCGCTGAAAGCGCGGGGCCCACGCCGGGTATTTCTTCAAAGGCAAGGCGCGTGTTCTCCCGCGTGCGCAGCTTTTGGTTTTTTCCCGTAGCAAAGCGGTGCGTTTCATCGCGCACGCGCTGCAAAAGCCTCAAAGCATCGGAGCGGCGAGGAAGCTGAAGCGGCGAGGAATTGCCCGGCCTGTAGATTTCTTCTTCCCTTTTTGCAAGCCCCGCTACAGGAATATCAAGCCCGAGTGCGGAAAGAACAGACTGCGCGGCATTCACCTGCCCGATTCCGCCATCAATCAGGATAAGGTCAGGGAGTTCGGCGTGCTCGTTAAGAAGGCGAGCGTACCTGCGGCTCACCGCCTCTCTTATAGAAGCAAAGTCGTCTATCGCGCCATCGGTTGTTTTAAGCCTGAAATAGCGGTAATTCTTTTTGTCGGGGTTGCCGTCCTTAAACGAAACAAGGCTCGCTACGGGAAGGCGGCCGCCGATGTGCGCGATGTCAAAGCCTTCAATCCTTGCAGGAAGGGACGGAAGGGAAAGCGCCCGCTGAAGTTCTTCCATTGCAGGAAAGTCCCCGCGCTCCCGCAGCCGCCTTGCCGCGTCCTCTTTCGCGTTAAAAAAGGCCATGTTCATTGCGGCAATATGCCGCTTTTCGATATTTGGCATGTCTTGCGCATTCTGCGCGTACCGCGCTTGAGGCTCCGCGGCAACTTCCGCGTCTGTGATGTCGCCTTCCTCGAAGGAATTGCCGGCGGCTTGTGCTCCTTCTGGGCGGACAATGGTTATCCGCGCGCTGCTGCCGAGCTGCCTTTTAAGCCATTCTTCCGCAAGCGCTATGCTCCCCTCTTCGGGAACGAAAATGCGCGGCGGGACGCTCTCCTTGTCGGTGTAAAAAGACATAAGAAATTCGGGGAGAATCTCCTCCGCGTTTTTAAGCGTGCGCGTCCTGTAAATCTCGCGGGCGACAAGGCGGCCTGTGCGCATTCTAAGCACGGCAAAGGAAATCATTGAGCCTTCTTCCGCCCACGCGATGTAATCCCGCGCTTCGGGGTCAAGGTCTTCCGCAGAGTTCCTTTCGTGCAGCGTTGAAATCGCAGCTATGCCGTCGCGTATTCTCGCAGCCTTCTCGTAAAGGCGCTCCGCAGCGGCCTTTTTCATTTCGGCAGTAAGCGTGTCAATCCCCGCGGTCTGCGCTTGGCTTTCTCCTTGGTCAAGAAAAATCAGCGCCTCGTCAAGGATTTTGCGGTATTCCTCTTCATCTATTTTTCCGCAACACGGC
The DNA here is from genome assembly GCA_964509415.1 of uncultured Treponemataceae bacterium. Classification (GTDB taxonomy): domain Bacteria; phylum Spirochaetota; class Spirochaetia; order Treponematales; family Treponemataceae; genus Avitreponema. The sequence goes on along the minus strand of CAZDXD010000031.1, from coordinate 7,431 downwards.
GCGGCGCACTGCTTTATATGATAATAAAGGCAGGGCTTTTTCATGCGCTGCAAGCGGGAGCACTTGCGAAGCGGATAGCTCTTGCTTATAAAGTCAAGAAAAACGTCAAGCGCCCCGACATCGGGAAAGGGACCAAAGTATCTTGAGCCGTCGTTTTTTATTGTGCGCGTGCGGAATATGCGCGGGAAAGCCTCGTTTGTTACGCGGATAAAGGGGTAGGTTTTGCCGTCTTTAAGGTTGATATTATAGCGCGGCTTGTGCTGCTTAATCAGGTTGTTTTCAAGGATAAGCGCTTCATATTCATTGGCAGTGGTGATATACTCAATGCTTGCCGCCCGCGACATTAGAATGCGCGTCTTTATGTCGCGCGAATTGAAATAGGACAAAAGCCTGTTTCGCAGAGACTTTGCTTTTCCCGTATAGATAACAATGCCGTCCGCGTCTTTCCACATATAAACGCCGGACGACTTGGGCGCGGACAGCGCCGTGTCGTGGAGTTTTCTGCGGGTTTCGCTTTCTTCGCCCATTTCAAGTTATTATATCATCATGCCGATGTTTGTATAAGGATTCCGCTAATGAATTATGGATATAGAGCGCCAGGCAGAGTGCCGCGCCCGTGCGCCTTTGCCCTTTTTTTCTTTCTTCTTTTATGCAGGGGGCTATCTTCGGCTTTCCCCGCCGAGCGCTTTTCAATTACGGTAGGAGGGGAAAACGGTTGGGGCACTCTTGAATCCGCAACCGCGCTGCAAGAAACTCAAGGCCGCTTCGCCCTTCCCGCGCTTGGTATAGCGCCCGGTCTTGGAGCGCAAGCGCAGGCGGACACCGATTTATATCTTTCTTTTGATAGCCCCAACTTTCTCGATGAAGCCGGCAATTACAGTGTGCCCGCCTCGCGTTCGTTTTTTTCAGGCTCGGGAATGGCGCGGCAGGGCGCGGGCGCCGCGATTTTCAACACGGACGGGGAGGGAATTACCCTGCGCGGCAACGCTTCCGCGATGTTTGCGCAGCGCGGCGAGCTTCCTTCGTTTACAATAAGTTTTTGGCTTTATCCCTCGTCAACGGAAAACGGCAGCACTGTTTTTTTGTGGCGCTCCTCTATTGTGCCGGAAGGCGGGCAGGCTCCTATATATCAGGGCATTAAAGCCGCTTTTGAAAAGAACAGGCTTGTCTGGGATTTTTCAAATATGTGGGTTTCGGAATTAGGGGAGCCTTTGCAGGCAAGGCTTGTTCCCGACCGCATAACGGTTCCGGGAAAATGGTCTTTTCATCAAGTTTCCTACGACGCGGATTCTGGCTTTCTTGAATACAGGATTGACGGCTTGACGGAAGCCGCCGTTTATGTAGCTAGGGAAGCCGGCATCAGCAGAAGAAATGCCGTTACAGGGTTTATCGGGGGCAAGTCCGATTTGGAGATAGCGCCAAAATATTCAGGCTTGATGGACGAGTTCAGGATAGACAGGCAGCCCCTTGCCGATGTAAGCGTTGAAGGCTTGCGCGAAGTTGCAGGCTTTTACCCCGCCGCGGGAGGGAAGTTCACAACCGCGCCGATTGACGCCGGATGGGGGGCTTCAAGGCTTTTGTCGGTCGACATTTCTGTCATTGAGCCTGAAGGCACCGAAAGCGAGTTTTATGTGCGCGGCGGCGACAATTTCCATGAGTGGACAGAAGATTCCCCGCGCTGGGTTCCGCTTATAAACGGAAGGCCGTCAGAGGAAATTTCTGGGCAGTATTTTCAAATTGCAGGCGGGCTTTATCCTGACGGCTCGCGAAGCAAAACGCCGCTTCTAACTTGGATTTCCCTTAATCTTGAAAAGGACAATGCCCCCTGGCCGCCTCTTAAAGTGCGCGGCGAAGCCGGGAATGGAAGCGTAAGGCTCTCGTGGAGTCCTCCGGCGGACAGCGGCGCAAAAGGCTATCTTGTGTATTACGGGGAAGGGCAGGGGGAATACCTTTCTCAAGGGTCTCCGGTTGACGCAGGCAACTCGCTTTCTTGCGTCATATCAGGCCTTGAAAACGGAAAAATGTATTACTTTGCCGTAGCCTCTTACGGGGATTCAGGGTCTTTGTTCCCCGGAAGCTACTCGCCTGAAATTGCGCTACGCCCTCTTGCAACCAAGGCTCAACAAAACAGTGAATGGCAATAAACAGGCTCAATTTTCTTTTGAAGCAGGCTGAAAAAGCTGCAATTTCCAGAGACTTTGACTTTGCAGAGAAAATTCTCGCTTCGCAAGAAGTTGCAAGCCTCGCTGGAAAAGACAATCCGCAGATTCTCTTTATGCTTGGAAATCTCTATATGAAGGCTGAAAACTTTGACAAGGCTCTTTCAGTTTTCAAGCGGCTCAACTCGCTTCAACCTCGAAACATAGAGGCGCTTAACCGTCTCGGTACAATTTATCGGCGCACAGGGCAGTACGAAAAGTCGCTGGATACCCTTAGGAAGGCGCACCTTTTCGGAGACAATTCAGCTCAGCTTCTCTATAACATTGGAAACACGTACAAGGAAATGTATTCTTACGCTGAAGCCGAAAAATGCTTTATGCGGGTGCTAGAGCTCAACCCTGAAGATACGCTCGCTTACAATCATCTCGGTACAATCGAGTTTCTTCTCGGTCATTACGGGCGCGCTTTCGATGAATACCGAAACGGGCTTAGAATTGATCCGAATCATCCGTTTATTCATTTTAATCTGGCGCGCCTTTGCCGCCTTTTGAATAGAAACGCCGATTCTGAACGCGAATATATAGCCACGCTTAAAAGCCGCCCAAACTGGCAGAAAGCGCTTAAAGAGCTTGCGTCTCTCTATAATTTGACAGGCGCGCTCGAAAAGCAGGCGATTGTGCTCAACAGGATTTTGACACTTGACAGCGCAAACTTGCCCGCCCTGCTGGACAGCGCCGAAAACGCTAACAAGCGGGGAAAGATCAGTGACGCGCGAGACTTTTTTCAGAAGGCAGTAGCTATCTCTGAAAATGACCCGCGCCCCGCGGAAAGATATTCGCAATTTCTAGTTGATGTCGGAGAGCCTGCCAAAGCCGCGGCTGTCCTTGAAGCATACAACGCGAATAACCCCCAAGACAAAAGCCTCATGCTAAATCTTGCCGAGCTTTATATAGACTTGTTGCGCTATCCTCAAGCGGAAAAACTTCTTGAGGAATACAGCAGCATTGACGGGGACTCCACCGAGTTTTTGCGGCTTTCAGCAAAGATGAATCTGGCGCTCGGAGACAAAGAAAAGGCGCGGCAATATCTTGAGCGGATTGTCAGCTCCGATCCCGGAAAAATAGAAATGCGCAAGGAGTTTGCGTCTCTACTTGCCGAAGCGGGGCTTTTGCAGGAAGCGCGAGAACAGCTTGAAATTTTTTTAAGGGATAACCCTGAAGATTCCGCTGCCGGCGTGCTTCTTGGCGCGATTTACGAACAGGAAGGCGATTTTGAAAACGCGCTTGCCCAATACGCGGCTGTCATTGAAAAAGAAAAAGACAACCTTCGCGCGAACACGGCGCTCGCGCTCCTTTATCAGCGAATGGGGAAAAACGCCAATGCGGTGCAGCTTGCAGGAGAAATTGTAAACGCGCAGAGCGCAAAACAGGACGGCAAGGATCTTTCCCTTTTGCGCGAAAGCCTTGAGCTTTATGAGCAGGCTGTTGAGCATTACCGTCTTTCGAATCCGGTTTCGGCAGCAGAAAGCCTGCGCGCGCTTGCCCGCATAAAGGAAGAGCTTAAAAACGCGGCGGAAAATGCCCTGCGAACCGGCGGACTTGACAAAGACGTGGAACAGGCGATTGTTCCAGAGACCCCTAAAGCAAGCGAAGGCATTGGCGCGGAAGAAGACGATGAAGTTGACATCAACAGCCTGCTTGAAGTGCTGAGTGGAGCAGAGGCAGAGGTTGATAGAACGTCGCAGGAAGCAGAAGAGGAAAGCGAAAATGAAGATATTCCGATAGCGCATTTCTTGCAGCAGGAGCCGCATTTTGTTTATGCCGCGCCATACAAAGGACAGGAAACCGTGCAGGGCGCAAAGCCTGCTAACAAACCTGAAACAGAAGAAATTGAAGCGGCTGAACTGGAAATTGAATTAGCTGAAAGCCCGGAGTCGATCCCTGTAAAAAAAGCACCGGAAGATGCAAGCGCGGAAAAACATGTGGGCGCAGTGGGAGATGTGGGTGCTGAAATTACCGAATCCGGCATTCTGGAAATGCTGAAATACCTCAAAGAAGCGTTAAGTTTTCTTCCGGAAGAATTCCAAGCCGAATACCGGCAAAGCAGCGAGCGGATGATTATGGAATACGCTATTTCTAGGCTTTCCGGAAAGCCCGGTCTTCATGAGAACGATATTGCGAAATCAGCTTACGAAAAATCTGCGGCTGAACACTATCAGAACGGCGAAGGCGTTGCCCCGGATCTCAGCGAGACTTTTTCGCTTCTGGCGGATTTGTCGGCGCAACTTCCGGACAAGGACTTTGCGCACATTCTTGAAAAGCAGGTGGAAGCCGTTCAGGGCAGGCTTGCTGAATTACAAATAAACAATGCGCGAATGCGTTAGCACCTCGTTTCCGTCTTCCGTTATAAGCACGTCGTTTTCAAGGCGCACGCCTCCCGCCTCCCTGCTGTAAAGGCCCGGCTCAAGCGTAACAATCATGCCGGGCTCAAACATCGTCTCCGTGCTTCCTATAATGCGGGAGCGCACAAACGGCGCTTCGTGTATGGCAAGCCCTATCCCGTGCCCGAGCCCGTGCGGCATTTGCTCGCCTGTTTTTGAAAAAACTTCATCGGCTTTAAGCGCCGCCACGCGCACGGAAACGCCGGGCTTATAGAGCTTGAGAGCCTCTGTATACGCTTCTTCCACAGCGGCAATTAGCTTTTCCTGCAATGGAGAAAGAGCGCCTGCGGCAAATGTCAGTGTCATGTCGCTAGTGTAGCCCTGATACAGAACGCCGAAATCAAGAATAGAAAGCCCCTCTGCGGCGAAATTTCCCGCGCCGAAAGACGGAAAAGCGTGAATCATGCAGCTACGAGAGGAACCCGCCGCAATCGTGTCAAAGCTTGTGCCTTCAGCGCCCGCTTTCCGCGCCTCGCGCTCAATAAAAAGCGCGACATCGGTTTCAGTTTTAAGCTGGCGGCTTTTTAGCTTTTTTTCAAGAGACTGCACAATCCTGTCTGCTATATTGCAGGCTTTTCGCGTAAGCGCAATTTCAGCATCATCTTTTATCATCCGCATTCTGGCGGCTTCGGCCTCCGCGCCGCTTTTTCTGCAAACAACGTCAAAATCCTTCAGTGCGTCCACATACTCAAGAAAAAGGGGATATGGGGTTGCTTCAGGGATTTCAATGCGGGAACGGGGCGGCGCACCGATAACATCGAGCGCACATGCTGAAGCCTTAACGGGGTCCATGCCGAACTGCACAAGCGGAATTGTTTTTTCCGCGTCGGCGCATTCGGCGGCAAGGTTTTCATCCCACGGGCAAAGCACACAGTCGCCTGTGAGCGTTAAAAAAAGAAGAGCGTCTGTCGGGTGCCCTGAAAAATACCGTACCGCGGGATTCCTTCGCTGCTCGTTGTCTTCAAACAAAACGGCGGCAAGCCCCTCCCGCGCCATCCATGTTGCAAAAGAAGCGCGCCGCTTTCTAAAAACAGACTGCGAACCTTTAGACTGCAAACTCTCATTCATGGTTTCCATCTTTATTCTCCTTTTTCTTCTTTATTATAGACGAGCAAAAGGACAGCAGAAGTTTGTCCCGCGAAAGCGCAAGAAGCAGAACGCCTACAGCCGCAAAAAAAATAGCGCAGGCGCAAAGCGGCATTCCAATTTCGGCAATTTTGCCCTTTCCGATAAAGCCTGCAAAAAGCGCGATTATTCTGGCACGAAAACGAAAAAGAATAAAGCCTGCCGCAGCGGAAAAGAGCGCGATTTTCGCCGCGTACTTTAACGCCCCGCCAAGCAAAAAGCGCAAGTTAAAGCCTTCCTTTTTGCGCATAAATAAAAAGAGAAGCACCGTATTCGCGGCGCTTGCAATGCTTAAAGCAAGGGCGATTCCCCGTCCGCTAAATGAAGGGGCAAGAGCTAGGGCAAAGGCTATGTTAATCGCAAAAGAAGCAATCCCCGCGGCAGTCGGAGACTTTGTATCCTGTTGCGCGTAAAACGCGGGCGAGATGACGCGGTTCATTGCAATAAAGAAAAGACCAATCGTGTGCATTCTAAACGCGCCCGCCGTAAGGGCAGCGGAGCTGCCCGTAAAGCTTCTCCCTTCAAAAAGAAGGCGGATTAAGTCTTCGGCGCAAATCCAGGAAAAAACGCTCACAGGAATGCAAAGAAGCGAAATGACATTTGCCGACTTTAGCATCATCCCGTTAAAGTCTTGCCAGCGCTTTTCAGCCGCCAGCCTTGAAAGGTCGGGCAGAATCACTGTGCCGATTGTTACGGCGAAAATCCCCAATATAAGCTCTTGCAGGCGAAGCGAATACTGGAGGCTTGAAACAACGCCTTCGCCCGCGTTTCCTGCAAGGATTGTAGAAACGAGGTCGTTAAGCTGATACGCCGCCATTCCAAAAACCGTAGGGCCAACAAGCCTCAAGACATTGCGCGTTCCCTTGTCGGCAAAGGCTTTTTTTAGCGGCACGAAAGAAAAGCGGTAGCCCGTTCGGAACACAAACGGGAGTTGAAATGCGGCCTGTATAAAGCCGCCCACGGTTACTCCGATTGCCATAGCCCGCGCGGGGTTGCCTGCAAAGTCCTTTAGAAGCCATGTAAAGCCGATTACGCAGAGGTTAAACAAAATCGGGGTGAAGCCCGACGGCAGGAAAATTTTTGCGCCGTTGAGAATACCTTGAAAAAAGGCGGCAATAGAAATAAAGGCAAGGTATGGAAACATAATCCGCGCAAGGAGGACAGTTTCGCCTTCCGCCGTGCCGAAAAAGGGCACAATAAGCGGTGTTATGGCAATTCCTGCAACGACCACGAGTGTTACAACAAAGGTGATAAACGTAAAGCATGCTGAAAGAAACTCACGCGTCTCGTCCTTGCTTTTTTCTGCAAGGTAATTCCTGAATGTGGGGATAAAGGCTACTGAAATGCTGTTTTCCGCGAAAAGGCGGCGCAGAAGGTTTGGAATAACGAAGGCAACGGTAAACGCATCCGAAAGCGCGGAAGTGCCTAAAAACCGCGCTTTGGTCACTTCCCTCAGAAGACCTAGCACCCTTGAAAAGAGCGTCATTGCGGAAAGAGCCGCGCCGCTTTTCAGCAGAGAAAAAGCCATGCCGCAAGTATACACCTTAGCGGAAACAGGGGGAAGGACTCGATCGCGCCCTAATGGTCTAGTTTTTTAGTTGCCTAGTTGTCTAGTTTCTTAGTGTTTTAGTTATCTAGTTGCCTAGTATCTTAGCATTCTAGTGGCTGGGGTTAAGCAAGGGGCACTAGAAAGGGCAAGCAGAGGC
>CAZDXD010000030.1:0-12173 GCA_964509415.1 uncultured Treponemataceae bacterium | reverse complement strand
CCGCCCACCGTGATAAAAACCGATGGAAGGTCTATTAGCCCGTTCAGGGAGCCGCTAGTTGCGGCGCCAAAAATGATACAGCCTATGCCGCCTACAACCCCAATTAAAGTTGCAATATCCATTGCCGCTTACTCCTCGTTCTTAAATGCCCCAATTCTGCGGCGGTACTCCACAATGCGGTCAATAACCTCTTCGGGCGATTCCCGCACAACAAGCTTTTTTCCAGACAGCATGGAAAGCGTAACATCGGGATTGACTTCTATTGCCTCTATCTGGTGAGGATTAATCCAGTATTCCCGCCCGTTCAACTGGGTAACCTTAATCATTTTGGCTTCCTTAAATAAGGACTGTACCGCATTTTACATTATTTTACCAATAGAATGCAACAGGCGGGCGGAAAAAGCCGCCGCCTCCTTTCACCATAACGCGCTTACCTCTTTAGGTTGAGTACCGTCTCAAGCATAAGATCAGATGTCTGAATTGTCTTTGAGTTAGCCTGAAACCCACGCTGCGTTATAATCATATCCGTAAACTGCTCTGTCAAGTCCACGTTGCTCATCTCTAAGGCCCCCGCGATAAGGGAGCCCTTGCCCGCGACGCCGGAAACGCCAATATTCGCCGCGCCGGAGTTATTTGACTCAAGATAGGTGTTTTCCCCCGCTTTTTCCAGCCCGCTCTGGTTTGTGAATGTAGCAAGCCCTATCTGCCCAAGCGTGCGGTTTACGCCGTTTGAATAAACGCCCGTGATAATCCCCGACTGGTCAATCTTGAAATTCTCAAGGTATCCCATGTTATACCCGTCCTGATCGTATGCCTTAGTAGAACTCCTTTCTGCAAACTGGGTAATAGTGTTTTCAACGCTGCCAATTTCGCCAAGGTCAAGGTTAAACACCTGGCGCGTGGGGTTGCCATCCTCATCAGGATTCGCGCCCAGAACATTGAAAGACACTTGGACGCTTATATTGCCGTCAGGCGCCGTAACATTCCCCAACGTATCCGTTACAGACTGAAGCATCCCGTTATTGTCAAAGCTGACTATAAACGTGTTTTCAGTCCCGTCTGTTGTCCCCAGACCAACGCGCGTTTCGGTTTCGTCCATGCCGTCAATCGCAACTGTAGCTTGCCACTGGTTCTGCGTTCCGGGCACGCGCGTAAACGAAACGTTAAGATCATGAATCTCGCCAAACTCGTCATAAATATTGAAAGAAGTCTGCCAAGTGGCTTCCAGAACATCAGCTTCAGACGCGCCCTCCTGGATTTCAGGAAGCCTCTTGTCCAAGTTGCAGGCGTAGCGCACGGAAGTCGTGGCCCGCGCGTCTATTTTCTGCCCAACGGGAATAATAAGGTCTTCAGGCTGCGCGGAAGTGTCAAGCACGGTTCTGCCGTCAATTTCCCTCGCCTGCCAGCCCTGAACCCGCATTCCGTTCGCGGGGTTTACAAGCGTGCCATCCCTGTCAACGCCAAAAGCCCCCGCGCGGGTGTAATATGTTCTTTCGCCCGACTGCATAATAAAAAAGCCGTTCCCCTGAATAGCAATGTCAGTCTGCACGCCTGTAGTCTGAAGAGAGCCCTGCGTGTGGATTGTGTCAATGCTCGCTATATTCATGCCGAGCCCGACTTCTTGCGGGTTCACGCCGCCAAGCTCATCGGTAGGGCGCGCCGCGCCGCTAAGCTGTTGCGAAAGCAGGTCGTGAAAGTTGACCCGCCCGTACTTAAAGCCTGTAGTGTTCACATTGGAAATATTGTTTCCGATTACGTCCATTCTCGTCTGGTGATTCTGCATTCCGGAAACGCCGGAATAAAGAGAGCGCATCATATTCAGTTACCCCCGTTTGCTTTGTTTTCAGCGTAGACTGTCTTCACCTCGTTCCAATCGTACCAGCTGCCATTGACCAAAACAGCTGGATTATCCCCTCTGGAAACCGCGGCGACAGTCCCGGATATGGCAGCCCCGCCGGATTCAATATCAACGGTTTTGCCAACGGCGGCGGAAGCTTCAGATGATCCGAGCAGGGACACAAGCTTTAAGAAGCCAGAGTTCATGTTAGTCATCTGTTCAAGCGTTGAAAACTGCGCCATCTGCGCGATAAACTGCGTATCTTCCATCGGCGCGGTCGGGTCCTGATGAGACAGCTGCGCTATAAGAAGCGTAAGAAAATCATCCTTGCCGAGTTCGGTTTTGGCCGTCCTTCCATTTACAGCCAGCGTTTTGTTAAAAGAATCCACCTGAAGCTGAACAAGCCTCTGCTCTTCGGCGCTCATGGCGGTATTCACCATTGACCCAATGTCCATTTATTCCTAAACCTCCGCAAAATCAAGCGAAAAGATCCACAGCATAAAGCGAACCTGAACGGCGCGCCGCAGCCGCCATACTGTAATCATCGGACAAATCCTCTCCCGGCATTACATCGGGAACGGAAGACGCATAAAAAGGCGCACTTACCGCTCCTGCCGCGCCGCCGTCATCACGCCCAGCCCACGAAAGGTCAAAGCCGGGCGAATCAAAGCCCTCGTCGGCAAAGGCTGCAACTAGGCTTTCCATGCTTTCAGAAAAAGCATCCCACGCTTCGCGAGAAGCTACAGTTATCTTGCCGGAAATCCTTTTTTCGCCCGACATTTCAAGATGAATCCTTACAGCCCCGAGAGTTTCAGGGTGAAGGGCAAGCCGTATTGTCCCTTCCCCGCCATTCCGCAGTACAATCTGCCCCGCGCGGACAAGTTCGGGCGCATTGCTGCGAAGTTCTGCCGCGAGCTTTTCTGCAAAAGAACCGGAAAGCCCTGCATTCTGTGCCGTTCCTGCGGTCCCTTCTCCGCCGCGCGCATTTTCAAGTGAAAAACTGCCTGCCGCGCCGGTATCGGAGCCATCTCCGCCTGCAAGTGCCGCATTTTCAAGCGCTGGATCTGCATTAAAATACAAATGTGGCGCTTCCGCGTCTAGAGAATCAGCGGAGCCCTGTATTGACGAGTTGCCTGCTGCATCAGGTTTGGCGGCAGAGCGTAAATCCCTTACGGAAAGATAAGCCTTTTCCTGCCCGTTTTCTGTGTTTTCTGCTTTTTGTGTCTCCGTAGAAACGGATATATCTGTTTCCGCTACCGCCGTGCTTGCGCTTTCAGCTTTTTTTGCGCCTGACTGCGCGAAAACACGCGCGCTTTCATTTGCAGCAATATCCGCTTGCGATATACCGCGTTCCTCTGCCGTGTCAAGCGCGGATTCACCAAACAAAACGGCTGAACTTGCTTCTTTTTCTAAAGCGCCCGCTAAATCAACTTTTGTGCCTGCTTTTTCATTAACCGTGATAGAAGAAAATTGGGTAAATTCAACTTCCTGAAGCAAAAGCGCAACATCAGGGGCAAAGGCAAGCACACTCGTGTTTTCAGGGTCAACATCAAGGCTTTCTATCTTTTTCTCCGCAAGCCGCTCATTCCCTTCTGTCTTGTCTTTTGCTAAATCAGCATCCACAGAGAACCCGTCAGCAGATTTTCCTTCAGCAACTGTAGCGCGGCTTGAAATTTGATTTTCGCCTGCCGTTTCCCCTTCAAGGCTAACATCTTCCGCCCTGTACGAGGCGTTTTGAATGCTTTCAAGCATTTCAGGGAAAGAATTACCATTTGCTGCGGTTTCAGCAGCCTTTCCAGCTTTTTCCGCGCTTTCGGAATGAAGCGAACTGCTTGCACGCAGTCTTTCCATCTCTCCCGACCCGCTTAAGAAAGCGTCTGTAGTCAGCATCACCTTGAGCTGCCTCCTTAAGACCTTTGCCAAGCGCAAAGCCCTGTGTCTTTAACACTATAATTGTCGAGAAAAAAGGCTTTTTAATTGAGAGTTGTTATAAATTTTATTGATTTAATGAACGCGGCCTTGACGTCATTTTGCGCTGGATTTCCGCAGCCCGCTCCGCGGGCATAAGCGAAAACCAGTAAGCGACCATCGATGTTTGCCCCTGCTCTTCAGCCATGTCTTCAACCGCGCGAAGAACATCGATTATATCCTGATCGTCCATCGCCAAAAGATTGTCCACCGCAGACTGCGGCTGCATTCCGTTCATGTATCCTGCAATAACACGAACATTAGCCGCCCTGTCTTCAGTAGAGCGCAACATATCGTTAAACGAACGCTCGCGCTCTTCCACGCTTGACTGCCTTTCCTCTAGTTCCTGCGCAATCTGGAGCATTTCCTGCTCGCGGCGGTCAAGCTCGGCTTCTCTCAGGTCAAGTTCTTGGCTTCTGATGTCCACAGCCTCAAGGCGCTTGGCTATCCTGTCCTCGTCAAGGTCAACAGGCTGAGTTGGAAGCGTTGAAGCTGACTGCGATGCACCCCTTCCGAAAAGCGAATAAACAGGTGAAAAAATGTGTCTGGTGCGAATAATTCCAAGATAGTCGAACCATAAAAGCCCCCCAAAAATCAAAATAAGAATAAGAATCACCAGGACAATTACCTTGCCGACTGTTCCCCTTCGTACCAATGCATCTTCCTCCAGAAGTGTTTTTTTAATATGAAAAAGTATACCCGCAAACCAGTTTCTAAACAAGCGCAGGCTGTCAGGTTAAACCTTGAGTCTTTCTTGCCTGTTTCTCTCGATTTCGATGCTTTCAGAATCGGGCGCAAAAGGAAGCTGTGAAAAACCAGTTTGTGCTCGATTTGCCGCGTCTTCCGCTATTTCTTTCCCCGAAACAGCAAGCACTGACCATTGCTCGCTTTCAATTTCACAAATTGCCCATCGCGCTTTTTTTTCGTTAAACACAAGATTAACCCTGTCCGCGCACGCATAAATGGCAAGAGGAATTTCGGACGTGTCCTCTGCCTCCTGTCCCGATTCACTACCAGGAACCGGAATCCAAAGGAAAAAAGAGACACGGTATTCCGCCATATCCGCTGATCGCGCTGTTTCTTCGGCTTCAAAGCGCGTAATGCCGTAAATATGCGTTTGCTCAAGGGTAAGAAGGCCATCTTCTGCCGCCGCGTAAAATGCCGCGGGGGTAATCCATGCGCTTTCTAGGGAATAAGCCTGAATCATTCTCTGCGAAACATACATAGTAGATGTCATGTCCGTGTATCTTTTTTCCGCGCCGCCGGAAGCATACGTCCGCGGTATTTCCTGATCGAGGCTGGCAATAGCCTGATAAAACCCTTCTACAACCTGAAAAGGCTCAAGGCCTGCTGTTGTCGGGCGATTTTTAATGTTTTCCGCTATTGAAAGGCCGATAGCTGCCGCAACAGCTGTGCACAGCACAGTGACAAGAATAGCTGTTCTATGCATTTTTGCAGCTTTTCGCGCAAGAAATTTCTTTTGCAGTCTTTCTTTTTCTGCGGAAAACTTGGCGTTAAACGCCCGGAACGCCGCCTCTTCATCTGCGCTCCCGCCTGCATCCTGCTGCGAAGGCAGCTTGCAGTCAATCGGAATCTCTCCGCAGAGAGTGAAGAACCTGTCTATTATAGCGCTTGTCCCATCTCCCGTTAAAAGCGCGTCAAGCGTTTCAGCGGCTTCAGAGCCAATTCCATAAACGGCATGCTTTGCAGGCACAAAGCATTTTCCAGAAACAAGTGCGCCGAAATCTTCCCTGATGGGTTTTTCGCTTTTTTCTTCTTTTATTTTTGATGGCTTTTCCTGCGGGACAGAAAAAGGATGCTCGCCCGCAAGAATTTTCCTTGCAAGGCAACCAACGGCAAAGGTAAACGCTTTTTCGGCGGAAACTTTCTTTTTTCCGCCGCCTGTTCCAAAATAAGGGTGAACCCAAGTTTCTAGCAAGACAAAGCGCTCTTCTTCAGGCAGGGAAGAGACGCAATCCGCAAAAATGCCCGTTGGCAACACAAGAAGAGAGCCATCCGCGCCGCACAGAACGGCGGCAGGTCCCGCGGCGGCAAAGGCTTTTCGCGCGTTTTCGCAACTGTAAATCGAGGAGGCAAATTTTACAAAACGCTTCCAAAGCTCAAGTTTTCTGTTGTCTCGCGGCGAAAGCTCTGCCGCGGCTTCTGCCAGCGAAAGAAGGCTTTCACCCTTAAAGTCCGCGCCATAAAAGACAACGGTGCCGCTTTCTTCGCGGCAAGCGGTTCCAAGCAGTTCCCACTCGGATTCCTCGCCTTCGGGAGAAAGCAAAATGCCCTTTTCCTTGATTGACGATGCCCTGCCGCTTTTTGCAAACGCGTCCTCCTGCAATCCGCTGTCAAGAGCCAGCACGGGCGCGCCGTTTTTTTCTGTTCTAAACAGAAACTCTTCCATCAGACAGCTTCCAGTTCAAGCCCGGTATCCAGCCTTAGCCTAACGCCCTGTCGGGGAATAAAGATAGCGGAAAAAATCCATGTCCGTGCTTAAAACCTTGTCAAAGTTCGGAAGGGCGCTTTTGTAAGCCTCAATGCTCCTCCAAAAGCGGAAAAATTCAGGGTCTTTGCTGTAGGCTTCAGCGTAAATCCGCGCGGCTTCCGCGTCGGCCTCGCCGCGTATTGACTCCGACTCGCTGTATGCAGTGGACAAAAGCCGCATTCTTTCATTTTCCATTCTGCCTTCCCAGACCGCCTTGCGGCCCTCGCCGGCTGACCTAAAGCGTTGCGCTATCTGGTTTCTATCTTTAATCATGCGGTTATAAACGCTTTCTGTAAGTTCATCGGAGTATTTAATCTGGCGCGGCACAATATCCAGAAGCTCAATTCCAAATTCAGGCATTTTCTCCCTTGCAATATCTGCCATTTCAGAACTTAGCGTGCGCCTTCCCCGTGTAATTGTTTCGTAGACAACCTGCTCTGAAGTGATAAGGTCTTCCATGTCTACATCTTCGCTCTCGCTTCCAAGTGCAAAATTCTCCACATGCTGAAGATCATTTATCAGATTGGAGCTACGCACAACCTCATTCAAGCCAGAGGAAGTAATAACCGTGCGGACAGAGGAATCCACAATGTCACGCAGGCGGGAATACGCCGTGTCTATTGTTGTAACAGATTCATAGAATTTAACCGGATCTATAATGCGCCAGCGGCTTGTAGTTTCTACAATTATGAATTGATTTTCTTTTGTAGGAATACGCTGCGAGTCCCCCTCAAGCGACATAAGTTTTTTGGGATATACAACTGTTGTCTCTATAAACGGAATTTTTACGTTCAAGCCGGCTGTTGTCGTTGAGCGCACAATTTCGCCAAAGCGGATAACAACGCACTGTGTTCCTTCGTCTATAACATAAAAAGTGTTCGCAATTATAAAAACCGCGATAACAGCTGCCACGATAATCGTCATTGAGCGTTTTTTCATTGAGCCGCCCCCTGATTAAGATTTCTGAAAGGAAGAAAATTATCAAGCTCGCTGTCGATAAGCGCCGAGCCGTCATCCTCTGAAAAGATCGACTCCCACGTTTCAAGGTAGAGCCTGTTCTGCGTAACCTCCGGCGCGCGCCGGTATTCCTCGTAAACCGCGTTAAACCGCGCCGTGTCGCCGAGCGCCCTGTTCACGCGCTCTGTAGCGTAGCCCCGCGCTACCTGAATAAGCTGCTCGGCTTCGCCTGACGCTTTGGGGATTTCGGAGTTGTACGCTTCCTTTCCTTCGTTTATAAGGCGATTCATGTCTTGTATTGCCTTGTTCACGTCCTCAAAGGCCGCCTGCACGCCTGGAGGAGGCACTATGTTTTGAAGCTGCACGTTTATAATAGAAACGCCAAGCCCGAAGGCTTGAAGCTGCGCATTTGTCATCTCAACCGCGTTGCTTTCTATTGCGGTTCTTTCAGGTCCCATTACGTCGAGGATTCCCCTGTCGCCTACAAGCTCATTTATTACTGCCTGCGACACATCGCGTATTGTGCTTACCCTAACATCGCTTTGCACATTAAAAAGCCAAGCTCTCGGGTCGTTAATTCTGTACTGGATAATCCATTCCACGTCAACGATATTCAAGTCGCCGGTGAGCATTGTAGACTCTCTAGCCATAGTCGCGTTGTTGGCAGCATTTGTCGTGCGGTTGCCCGTTGTACGGAAACCGAACTGTTCAGTCTGCACAATTTTTGTAGGCACATTGTAGTTCCTGTCAATCCCAAAGGGGAGCTTAAAGTGAAGGCCAGGTCCTACTGTATCCTGATATTTCCCGAAGCGCGTAATAACGCTGTCCTCTGTCTGGTCAACAATAAAAACGCTTGTAAGGACAGCTGCCAGAATAATAAGCGCGAGCACTACCCTTATGACGATTTTTTTGGCTTTCTCATTTGGAAGCGTAAAATTTACAGCCATAAATTCTCCATCGGTTTTGATTTTGAAAGCGCCCGATTACAAGGCTACTTTTCGATTCTTTCAAGTATTGCATAAAAACTAAGGAAAGTATATCATAGTTACTATGATTTTCCCACTGGAACAGCTGATCGAGTTTTCAGGAAATATTTATGAAATTACCTGTGCCGCCGTCAGGCGCGCTTACCAGCTTTCGATGGTAAGCGACCCCGAAATTGAAGAGAACAATGGAAAAGTCGTCTCTCTCGCGGCGCGCCAGCTTTTTACCAATCAGATTGAATACCAGAATCAAATCGAAGAGCAATAGCCCTGCGTAAATGGCAGACATTCCGGTTGTCGTAATTTTCGGCGCCACTGCCGCAGGGAAAACCGCGCTGCTTGAAGCACTGTTTGCTGGTTCCGGCTTACGGCTTCCTTATGCAGAAGTTATAAGCGCGGATTCCATGCAGGTTTACCGCGGAATGGACATCGGCACTGCCAAGCCTTCCGCAGGCTTGTGCAATGTCCTGCCGCATCACCTTATTGACATTCGCTCGCCAAATGAGCCTTTCTGCGCGGGCGACTTTGTGCGTGAAGCGGATATTTGCTGTGCCTCGATCTATGCGCGCGGCAGGCTTCCCGTTATTTCAGGCGGCACGGGCTTTTACATTAAAAACTTTGTTGCTGGACTTCCGAATACGCCTGAATCAAATCCCGAAACAAGAAAAGCGCTTATAAAACGAATGGAAAAAGAAGGAATTTCAGCGCTTTACAAAGAGCTTCAGCGCATTGACCCCGCCCGCGCTGCCGCCCTCAACCCTAATGACGGGTACCGCATTCTGCGCGCGCTTGAAATTTATTTTGATTCGGGGCTTCCCCAGAGCAGCTTTGCAGTCCCTGCGGAAAAGCGCGGGGGATACCGCTTTCTCATTCTTTCTTTAGAAAGGGAACGACCTGAGCTTTATAAAAGAATCGATGCTCGCTGCGATGAAATGTTTGCGTCAGGACTTGAGAGGGAAGTTTCCGCTCTTGTCAAGGCGGGCTTTACGCCTGAAAACCCCGGAATGCGGGCAATCGGCTACAGGGAGTTTTTTTCTCTTCCCGGTTGCCTTGAAAAACTTCAAAAGGGAGAGAGCCTCTCTGAAGATGAAGCGGCTATAATAAAGCGCAACATTAAGCGGAACAGCCACCGCTATGCAAAGCGGCAGGAAACATTTATAAAGCCAATTCCTGACGTTATCCACATTAAGATAGAAGATGAAATACAAGAGGATGCGTCTGCGGCAGAAAAAATTGCTCAGCTTATAAAAGAATTTTGGGAGGGCAATGCATGAATCCACAGATAGAAGCGATTGTTTTTGACATGGACGGGGTTCTCCTTGATACGGAAGCGATAAGCGAAAGGGCGTGGAACGCGGCGGCCAAAGCGCTATCGCTCCCTAAAGCCTTGCCGCTTTACGCCGCTTGCACAGGGATGACTATGCAGAAAATTGAAGCGCGCCTAATCGAACACCTAAATGAAGAAAAGGCGCATCGGTTTTTGGCAGAATGGCTAGAAGGCTTTGACAGAATCGCCGCTATGGAAGGCATTCCCGCAATGCCCTTCGCGGCTGAAACGCTTAAAAGCCTAAAAGGGCGATACCAATTGGGCATTGCCTCCTCGACAGAAGGCAGCAGGGTGAGAGCGCAGCTTGCCAATGCGGGGCTTTTAGGCTTTTTTGAAGCTCTCGCTACAGGCGACATGGTTAAAAGCGGAAAGCCCGCGCCCGATATCTACCTTGCCACCTGCAAAATGCTTAAACTCCCGCCTGAAAGGTGCGCCGCTGTAGAAGACAGCCCAAATGGAATAAAAAGCGCGGCAGCGGCAGGCCTTTACCCCGTGATGATTCCTGACAGGATTGCCCCAGACGAAAAAACGCTCTCCCTTTTGTGGCGCCGCTTTTCCTCGCTTGAGGAGCTTTGCAAGGCGGCGTTGAATGACTTTGCGTAAATCCAGCGCTGTGGACGCTCTGCCTGTCAAATGATATATTCAGTCCATGTCCAGCCAGCCAGAAAACAATAGTGAAGATAACAGCAGAATAGAAGAAATCAGAAAGCGCTTTGCAGCCGACCGCTTCGCAACAGAAGCCGCAGGAATTGTCATTGACGAAGCGAGTGCTGGATACGCCAAATGTTCTATGGAAATAAAGCCCGTTCACCGCAACGCGGCGGGGGCTGTTATGGGCGGGGCAATCTTTACCCTTGCGGATTTCTGCTTTGCGGTTGCCGCGAATAATGCCGAGCTTTCGGGCGCGGTTGTTTCCCTTTCAAGTTCTGTTTCGTTTCTTTCAGGCGCAAAAGGGAAAAAGCTTATCGGCGAAACCTCCTGCGTAAAATCAGGGAAAAGCACCTGCCTTTACACAGTCAGCATTACAGACGAGCTTGGCACAAAAGTCGCCTTTGTTACGGTAAACGGCTTTTTTACAGGAAGGGCGTTTTAGCCGCGCCTGCCTCTACAGCAGCGATAGGTAAAACTCCTCTAGCCATTTTGCGGCAGCGCGGATTTCGTAGCCGGCGGCTTTCACTTCCTCTACCCTGCCCTTGCGGGTGGATGCCGCGCCGCGGGCTGAAAGCACTCTTTGCGCCCACTCCTTTGCAGAAAAGCTAAGCGGAATGCGCTCGAGCAAGTCGGAAATATCAGCCTCTTTTGGCACTATATCGCTGCAAAAGCATTTAAGGCCTGCGCACTGCGCTTCTATAAGGACAATGCCTAAGCCTTCAAAGCGCGACGGGAACAAAAAGGCATCCATCGCCTGCAAATGCCCAGCCGCTCCGTTGACAGCGCCTGTAAAGATTACCTTGTCTGCAATGCCTAGTTGCGCGATCTTTTCTTCTATTACATTGCGCAAGTCGCCGCCCCCAACTAAAAGCAGCACCGCGCGGGGTTCCGCTTTGGCAATTTCACTAAAAATATCCACTATAAATTCGTGGTTTTTCTGATAGGTAAAGCGCCCCACGTGCCCGACTACAAACTTGCCATCAATGCCTAGCTCCCCCCTCATCTTTTGGCGAATCGATGGGTCAAAATTGAAGGCTTTAGCGTCTATTGCGTTCTTTACTATTGCAAGCTTTCCCCCGTCAACTATATCGTCGCCGTACTGAAACCTTCCAGCATCTTCGCTGCAGGCAAAAAAATGCGTGCACTGCCTGTTAAGAAGGCGCCTTGAAAAAAGCTTAAAAAGCCTCCTTGCGCCCGCATCTGGAATAAACGAGTTGTGGCTGTGGGAAATGCGTGCGGACACGCCGTGCCTTTTAGCCGCTTTAAGCGGCCAAGTGTTAAGCAGATTAAGATGCGCGTGGACAATGCGGTACTCGCGGTGTTCAGCAAAGAAGCGATTATACTCCCGCGCAAGGGTAACAAAGTGCTTAGGGCGCATGGGGCGCGACTTGTAGATTTTCCCGCCGAGCGCCTCAATTTCTTCTATAAAAGCGTTTTGCTCAAAGCGGCTAACCATAAAGTCAAACTGTACGCGCGACCTGTCAATGTACCTGTAATAGTCCATGAGCATTGTGCTTATGCCGCCGAGGCTATCCATTACCGGCACAACTTGCAAAACCCGCACGGGCTCTTTTGCCGTCACGGAACTCATCCCGCCTTCTATCATTCCGCTGTGTTCTTTCAATCTTGCATCCTTTTTTGCCGCAAGGCTACCTGCAAACTATAAACTGTCCACCCATAACTGTCCACTAAATTCCCCCTATACAAATTGCCCGTATCCTGCCATGCTCACGCGCATTATTATGGAAGAAAAGATTGACGCCCCTGCCTGCTCATGACATGATGCGCTCTAAACTTTTTGCTTCAAACTCCCTTAACTAAATGTGCCATCATGCAATATAATAGGTATATAATAAGATGAAACCGCTTGAGGAGGAATGCGTATGGCAACATCGAGCATAACTCACAATTTTATTATAACTGACCCGGCGGCCGCAGAAAGGTTTGCTAAAGCCTTAG
>CAZDXD010000029.1:0-12261 GCA_964509415.1 uncultured Treponemataceae bacterium | reverse complement strand
TATTTGTGCGTATATGCCTTCAGCGCTCAGCCGGAAAATCATAATAGGCAAGCGTTTCCTCTATGCCGCGCTCCACTGTCTTTGCCGCCTCATTTGCCTGTACGATGTTCTCAGGCACAGTGTGTTTCCTCCTATAGATTTGTTGTTTTTTCTATTCTAACAGAGGCTGCACTGCTGTCTCTTTTTTCGTACACTCGAATTTGCGAAAGATATTATACGTTATCCAAGAAGCAGTGAATTTTAAGTTTTGTGTTTTTAATTTAGAGTTAAGAGTATATGGGGTTAAGTAAACAGAGGGAGCGTTGCCTGCGTTGTGGGTTACGCGACATTCTGCGTGAGGCGATGAGTTTCTTGCTAGACCCTATAAACTCTAAACTACTCCCAATTTCTGCCAAAAAGCTTTCTGACAAAGCGGCCAAAGCCTTCAGAAGTGTCAAAATCCAGCTTTTCAAGGCGGGCGACAATGTGGCGCATGCAAATTGAAGGCTTTCCTTTCGGATCTACTACAATAAATGGCTTTTGCCGCAGCACTGAATGCGGAACAAGAGGATCGTTATAAATAAAGCCAAGATATTCAAGTTTAAGGTTAAGAAACTGCGCAGCGATAGAAATCATTCTGTCTGCAACGCGCTTCCCTTCTGCCGCTGAAGAAACGCGGTTTACAATCATTTTAAGATTGATATTCAAATTGTCAATTTCGGTTGCAATTATTTTTATAATTCCATAAGCGTCAGTAATTGAAGTCGGCTCAGGCGTTGTAACAACAACAACCTCGTCGGCTGCAGCAACAAAGCCTAAGACATTTTTTGAAACGCCCGCGCTTGTATCAATAATAATAATATCGGCATCGGAAAGCGTATAGATTTCGCTCATAAAAGATTCGCGCTCTTCCTCTGTCATGTTTGCAATTTTGGAAAAACCTGACGCACCTGCAACAAGCTTAATTCCGTATTCGGTATCTTGGATAATTTCGGACATTTTTTTCTGCTTTCGCATTACATGGTACAAGTTATACTGCGGAATGATATTCATCATCACGTTTACATTTGCAAGACCAAGATCAGCGTCAACAATAATGACTTTCTTGCCCATCTGCGCATATGTAATTGCCATGTTTGTTGCAACATTTGTCTTGCCAACTCCGCCTTTGCCGCTTGTGATTGTAATAATCCGCGTCTTGCGCTGGCCTTTTGGCAATGCGGAAGGTTCATCCTCTGCTTCCTGTTCTGTTCCTGGATAAAAAACCTGCTCATTTCCATTCATTAAAACTCTTAAACCTTCTGCCTGATCTGCCATAATCAATCAACTCCATTCAAAACGCTTTTCCGGATCAGGAAACTCTTCCCGCATCCCCAAAATATTTACCGAGAAGCCTTCCAAAGCAAGAAGAAACTTCATCACCGATGCTGGCTCAAAATCTTTCGGAACGCGCTGGCCCGTTGTAATATAGGATACGGGAAGATTTTCGCCCGCAAGCATGCTGATAATATTGCCAACACGCGATGTCTCGTCAAACTTCGTTATAATAAGACCATCTAGCGGAAAAATTCCGTACTGCCTGATAATATCGTGCAAGTCGCTCGCTTTTGTGCAAGCACTGACTGTAAGAAGCGTTTCGCAACTGTTCTGCAATCCTTCAAAGAAAGTCCGCATATTCGCAATCTCTGCATGGTCCTTCGGGCTTCTTCCAGTTGTGTCAATCAGAATGATGTCCGCGTCTTGGTAAAAGGCGACAAGTTTATGCAAATCCTGTCGAGTTTCCGCAGAAGAAACAGTTATGCCCATAATTTCCCCGTACTTTTCCAAGTGCTGCTTGGCGCCTATACGGTAATTATCGATTGTTATTACGCGAACATTAAGAGGGCGGGTTGCTTTTTTGTATGCGCGGATATAAGCGGCAGCGAGTTTTGCCACTGTTGTAGTTTTTCCGGCACCTGTAGGCCCAACAAGGGTAATAAGATGAGGGCGCATTATCGAATGCTCCGGCGCTATTTTAATGCATGACCCTGTCCAAGACAAAACCCTGCGCTGAAGATAATCAAAATCAGAAAGCGCTTCGATTGTAAAATTAGAACGGATTTTCTCGCGAATGCCATTCATAAACGATGGTGTAAAATCATTAAGCTCAAGAATGTCCATAAGCCTTGAAATATTTCTGTGTTCCTCGTTTCCTGATTTGCCAAGTTCTGCATCCATATCGATACGCTGCCCGATTTTCCGCACTTCCTGAATGAGCGCCTGCATTTCTCCGGATACAGCTTCTTGGCTTTCAGCGCTTTGCTTGATTTCTTCCTTATCCGTAGCAGCAGACTCCCCGCCTGAATAACTCTGCCCTGCCGCATTTTGCTTCGAGTCAGAAAAATCATCTTCCGCAAGAAGATCTAGCTGGGCATGGGTTTTCTTTGCCTTTCTTCCTGTGCCGTTCGCTTTTTGGGGATTGCGCCGGGCTGCTGTTTTAACCAGCACAGGCGGACTGTCTTGCGAAACTTTTTCTTTTATGTCGGGATTCGCCTCTAAAACACTGTCAAGAAGCTTGCGCCTGTTTTCATCAAAATTGCTGCCCTGCGGTACAGAGTAGCGTATTGTTTCAGAAGCAGCTGGGACGGATAAATTTTGCGCGGCGGCATAAGTCTTTACAGAAGGCGTGTATTCGCCTCTTTTTGCTGAAGGGGCTAACTCAAGCTGCGGAGCAAAAAGATATGTGACTTCAACAACATTTTTTTTCAGCATTCCGAGAAAAACGCCGCGCGTCATTCTTCGGACTCTTATGATTTTCACTTTATCGTTAAAATCATGCTTTTCTATTTTATGCGTACGAGATATTTTAGATATGCATTCTTCTTCTGTGGCGGCTTCTTCTGTGTACAAAACCATGGCATCAATCCTCCAGCTTAATTTCTCCAACCGCTTCGACCTGAATATCGGGGGCAATCTCAGGAACAGAAAGAACCGCTAGGTCAGGAATTTCCCGCTCGGTAGAAAGTTTAATAAGAATACGGGCTTCTTCTGGACAGAGGATAACCGGGACATATCCGACTTTCTGTACCGCGGCTATTGTATGCGACAAAGCGCTAATCCATGCGCGATGAACAGCCGGTTCAAGCGCCGCAACAGGACCGTTCACCGTATCAAGACGGCTTTCCACAATCTTTCTGACAAGGGAATTTTCCACAGTTATTACATGAAGCACTTTGTTTTCATCCGCGTACTGAAGACAAATCTGCCGTCCGAGCGCTTGGCGCACTTTTTCAGTCAAAACCGATGTATCCTTAGTAACAGGCCTGAAATCAGCAAGAGTTTCAAGAATAACTACAATATTGCGAATAGATACCTGCTCGCGCAAAAGCCCCTGAAGCACCTTCTGGATTTCTCCTGTTGTCATAAGCTTAGTAACTTCATCGCAGACAGCAGGATAATCCTTCTTAATTCTATCAATCGCATTCTGCACATCCTGCCTTCCGACAATTTCAGATGCATGCCGCTTTATAATCTCGGTAAGATGGGTGGCTATAATCGAAGGAGGATCAACTACCGTGTAGCCAAGCTGCTCTGCTTTCGCGCGCTTATCTTCAGAAATCCATACTGCCGGAAGAGAAAAGGTAGGGTCAAGCGTCTTTTCGCCCGGCAGCTCTTCAGTTACTGTTCCAGGATTGATTCCAAGATACCAGCCCATGCGTATAGCGCCCTGCGCAACTTCAACCCCGCGGAGCTTAACACAGTACGAACCCGGGTCAATGCGCATATTGTCCACTATTCGTATGCTGGGAACACGAACACCAAGATCAAAGCCGATTTCACGGCGGATTCTTGTAATCCTCTCAAGAAGCTCGGCACCCTTATCCTTGTCAACAAGAGGAATAAGCGCGTAGCCCAACTCAATAGAAATAGGATCGGGCGGATCAAGGGCAGAAGTATCAGGCGGCGTAGATTCCGCAGGCGCTTTTTTTCCTGTTGACACAGCTTTTGCAAGCACACTCTGGAATGAGGCTTTTTCAGTTTTGCGAAGCCTGTATCCAATGTAAAACATCAAAACCGAAATGGGAATCAGAACATACCACGGAAAACCAGGCAAAAACGCTATAATAAGCATTGTACCGCCACTGACAAAATAAACCCATGCATTGCGCGAAAACTGGTTTTGAATATCATTTCCAAAAGAGCCGTCAGAAACGGAGCGCGTTACAATAATGCCAGTAGCGACTGAAAGAAAAAGAGACGGAAGCTGAGATAAAAGACCGTCGCCTATTGTCAGTGCAGCGTATGTCTGAATTGCCTGACTAAATGGCTCGCCGCGCAGCGCCATGCCTAAAATTAATCCGCCTGCAACATCAATGACTGTGATGAATATTCCAACTTTTACGTTGCCGGAAATAAACTTGCTTGCGCCATCCATTGCTCCGTAAAAATCCGCCTCGCTCTGGATTTCCTGCTTTCTGCGGCGGGACTCTTCTTCTGTAATTGCACCGGAATTATATTCCGCTTCAACCGCCATTTGCTTTGTCGCCATTGCGTCCAGCGTAAATCTTGCCGCAACCTCAGCAATTCGCGTGGAACCTTTTGTAATTACGAATGCCTGAACTGCAATAATAATGATAAAAATAATAAAACCGGTAACAAGGCTATCATTTCCTGTCGTGCCAATAACAAACGTGCTGAATGCGCGAATCATTCTGCCATTGAAATCAAGTCCCTGCGTTAAAATCAATCTTGTAGAAGAAACATTGAGGCCAAGTCCAAAAACAGTGCTTATTAAAAGCAGTGACGGGAAAATCGAAAAATCAGTAGCTTTCTTAGTAAAGAGAACAAGAAGAAGAATCAGAAGGTTGATCGCAAGATTAAGCGCCATCAGCATATCAAGAAGAACAGCCGGCAACGGGATAATCAGCATGAGCACAATAATGACGACAAAAACCGGAACCATCATGTCCGCTGGAATCAGCGAACGGTTTTTTCCTAAAGGCAGCGCATCTGACATCTGTTATGCTTCCTCCCTGAACATGGAGTTTTTCTTTTTGGAATCCATTGCAAGAACCTTTGAAAAAATTACAGCCATAGCCTGAAAATACTCAGGCGGAATCATATCACCGATTTCAACCTGAGCGTACAGCGCACGGGCGAGAGGCTTGTTTTCCATAACAGGCACATTGTTTTCTCTGGCGATTTCCTTAATCCTTAAAGCAAGGTTGTCCTGTCCCTTGGCGATTACCATCGGAGCTGACATTGTGTCTCTGTCATACTGAACAGCCACGGCATAATGGGTCGGGTTTGTGATTACTACATCTGCTTTTGGCACATTAAGCACCATATTCCGAGTCAAGATTTCACGCATTCGCTGCTTCATTCTTCCCTTTATAAGCGGGTCTCCTTCAAGCTCTTTGTATTCTTCCTTAACTTCCTGCTTTGACATTTTCAGCGATTCAATAAACTGGCGCTTTTGAAAAATAAAGTCAGGAACAGAAACAGCCAGAAAAAACACAGCGGAAATTAAAAGAAGTTTTAACGCTTCGGAAGCGATATATGAAACCGATTCGTAAAAACCGCTCTCCAGCATCATGGAAATCCGCGGCAAATCAGAGCGAATAATAAAAAAGCAGATTGCCGCAAGGACAATAATTTTGACAAGCGACTTTGTTAAATTGAAAATGCCTTCGGCAGAAAAAAGCGCACGCTTAAAAAAGCGACCAAGATTAGGGAGAATTTTGTTAAATTGAGGCTTCAACAGTTTTGTACTGAATATAAATCCCCGCGTCTGAACCACATTGGCAATTACCGCAGCCACGGCGGCGCAAAGGACAACCGGCAAAACAAGAAGCGCAAAGTAATGAATAAAAGCGTTAAAAAGAGAACGATCCGTAACATCTCCGTCAACAGCGCGCAACAAAAAAAAACGAGTCATTTCTGCTATTGTGTTAAGCATAAAGCGAGCGGAAAAAGCAATTACGACAACTGTAACAAGCAGAACCGCAGCTCCGCCAAGCTCCATGCTTTTTGCAACACGCCCCTCCTCGCGCGCTTTTCTTAGCTTGTGCTCCGAAGGTTCTTCAGTGCGCCCTTCCTCCTCAGCAGAGGCAAACCACTGCAGATCAATGAATGAGCTTTCTATGCTGCGCCACTCGTTCTCACGCAAATCTTCTATTAATAGATACATCACGCGCCACCTCCAAGCTCGGATAAAAGCCTTCCAAACGCAGCAAATCCCTGATCCATAATTGAAGTGAAGAGATTAATTATACGCGGCAAAAGCAAAAACAACAGCACAAAGGAAAGCAAAATGGTTGTTGGAAATCCTTCGGAAAGCAGATTCATCTGCGGAGCTGCTTTGGATAAAAGACCCATTGTTACATGAACAAGAAAAAGCGTTCCAATCACGGGCAGGGAAATCACCGCGGCATTCATAAAAAGCGCGCCAATCGAATAAATTAAATAAGGAACTACAGCTTCCCCGCCGTTAATAAGTGAGAAGCAGTTGACAGTGCTTATTGAATTCATTACGCCGGTTATAAAAAGCTTTTGAAAGCCGTCTGTTTGCAAAAAAACCAGCATGGCAATTAAATTGAAATACTGGCCCAAAAGAGGATTTTCAACTTGCGAGAGCGCGTCATAAACTTCTGACGCGCCAAACCCCATCTGATACGAAAAAAACTGGCCCGCAGAACTGAATACAGCAAAGACAATATTAATAAAAAGACCGGTCAAAGCTCCAAGCAGAGCTTCGCCGATTACAAGCAGGAGAAAAAAAAGAGAAAAGGGAGTTTCCACCCAGCCGTTTGAATATGCTGATGGGAGCACAATGAATCCTGTAAGGCCTGCAAGCGCGAATTTTGCCGCGCGGGGCACGGACTGCATGGAAAGCAACGGCGATGTCATAATCATTGCCAGAATACGCACCGTAACAAGAATGAAAAACGGGAAACTTGAAAGAATATCAAAAAACGGATCTGGATTCATCGCGGTTTATCCAAATCTTCAGTTCATTTCAGGAATCATCATAAAAAGACTGCGCGTGTATTCCACACACCTCCCAATCATCCAGCCGCCAAGCAAAGCAATCATCAGCAGAATTGTGAGCAATTTAGGGACAAAAGTAAGCGTCTGTTCCTGAATCGAAGTAGCTGCCTGTAAAATAGAAACAATCAAGCCAACGAGAATTGTCACCAGCAGAATCGGCGTGACAATCACAATAAGCTCGAAAACTCCCCCTCTGAGAAGAGACACAACATCACCAAGACTCATTAATCATCCTCCCCAAATCCTACCTAAAGGAAACAAAAAGCTCCTGCGTTAAAAGAGACCAGCCGTCAACAAGCACAAACAAAATCAGCTTGAATGGCATTGAAATCTGAACAGGCGGAAGCATAATCATTCCCATAGACATCAGAATGCTTGCGACAACCATATCAATTATGATAAACGGAATGTAAAGATAAATTCCAATTTTGAATGCGACTGTAAGCTCATGAAGAATATATGCCGGAATCAGCACGTGCGTTGGAACATCGGCAAGCGTTTCAGGGCGCTCCCTGCCTGCCATTGACATAAAAAGCTGCAATGATGATGTGTCTCCTGAAAGCTGCCTGAACATAAAAAGACGCAACGGCGAAATGGCTTCATTGTAGGCGATTTCCACATTTATTTCCCCGTCCGCAAGGGGACGGAAGGCATTGTCGTACATACTAGTCAAAGTTGGCCACATGATAAAAAACGTTAAAAAAAGGGCAATGCCGTTTAGCACCTGCGTTGGAGGAACCTGCTGCAACGACAAGGCACGCTTGATAAAGTCAAGGACGATTGAAATGCGCAAAAAGCTGGTTGTCAAAATGATAATGCTGGGCGCAAGGGAAAGAACCGTTAAGAGAAGAAGAACTTGAACAGAAAAGGCAACTTCTTGCGAGGACTCAGGCTCCCTTATTTCAAAATTGATAAACGGGAATCTTCCGGCTTCTCGTTCCGCGTTTATTTCCGTTGTGCCCGAAATAGACCCTTGAGGAAAGCCCCCGTCCTGTGCGTGGACAGAAAGCGGAAGGCAAAACAAAAAAGCAGCAGCCATCGCCGCGCGCATTTTTTTATGCTGTGTTTTTTTTGCGAAAAAACAGACCCCTTTCATTCTTCGTCTCCCCCTCTGTTTTTTAGGCTGGATCGGCGGTTTCTGATAAAATCCACCGTCTTTTCCGCAGAGGAAGCCTCGTTTTTCTGACGGGATTTTGGAATCAGCTCAGAAAGC
This sequence comes from uncultured Treponemataceae bacterium, assembly GCA_964509415.1. Taxonomy (GTDB): domain Bacteria; phylum Spirochaetota; class Spirochaetia; order Treponematales; family Treponemataceae; genus Avitreponema. The sequence continues at coordinate 4,040 of CAZDXD010000029.1, read as the reverse complement.
ATTTCGGCAAAAGACTTCTGCCTGCCAGAATTTATACCGGCATCCAAATTCATTTGGTCAATCAGTTCGTTATCCGTGATTTCAGCAATCAAAGATACAGACTGGTCAGCAATACCCAACAAAAAAGCGCGGGAACCCAGTGTAACAACTGCGACGGATTTTCCCTGCCCAAGAGAGAGAGAGGCTACGCTTTTTAAGAATGGATCAGAAACAACCGTACGCGGGGATTTTCTTAAAAAGCGAATTATAAAATAGCACGCAACGCATAGAAGAATAAGAACTACAACAAGGCGCAGCGCAGCGCCGGCAGAAGAATAAACACGGGGATTTGAGGAATTTCCAGAAATTCCCTCAGAGACATCAACAGGCGGATCAATCAATATAAGGCTTTCTTCTGTTTCTCTGCCTGAGCGGGATTGGGCTTGAGCCTGCACTTCCAGTTCGAAGGGCACGGAACTCTGCGGCTCGCCAGAAGCTGGCGCAGTCTGCCCATACAGAAAACAGGATAAAACAAAAAAAAGGATTACAAGAATTTTCCGCGGAAAAACATCCTTTTTTTTTGAGACAAATAGCATGAACCCCCACCCAAAAAACAATTTATCTATATATCAGAGAGACGCTCCGACGGAGAAAGGATTTCCGTTACACGGACACCGAAATTTTCATCGATAACCACAACTTCGCCCTTGGCTATGGGCTTATGATTTACAAGAATGTCCACAGGCTCGCCGGCAAGTTTATCAAGCTCGATTATTGTACCTTCTCCCATTCCAAGAATATCTTTTATCACCTTTTTTGTCCGCCCGAGCTCAACGGTCATTTCCATGTAGACATCCATGATTAAGCCGATGTTTCCCTGCTCTTGCGGCGTAACTGTGCTTTGCAGATTTGGAAACTGCACGGACTGAACATTCGGAATCATTCCCTGCATCACGGGGCTCGCCGCCGGCTGCTGTCCCGCCATTCCCGGATTCATGTTCATGCCAAATGCCGCACTTTGGACGGCGCCGCCGTTTACAGGAGCAGACTGTTGCTGAACAGGCTGCATTCCGCTGAAAGCACCGGAAGAAGCATTGATGCCTGCCTGAGGCGAACCCTGTGAAGAATCAGACGCGCCAAACGCTTTTGCAAGATCCAGCGCCGCCTGATACTGCATCACTTCCCAAAGAGGGTAGGATGCATTATCAATGGTGAGAGTATACTGAAAAACAGCAAAATCCTGCTGCGGAAAGCGAACCATAGCCTTGGGAACATGCACCGTTTCAGGCGGATTATTCGCCGCGCCTGAAATACCGCTACGTTCCATTTCCGTTAGCTCTACGCCAACCTGCTGAGAAATAGTCTCGCTTATAACGGAAAGCGCCATGTCATCAAGCTCAACGCCGGGCTCATTATTCACAAGACCTGTAATTTTTTGAGCGAGATCAGGTGATTGAATAAAAATGTGGTCTCCTGCAAGACCGCCTGAAAAATCTACAACAGTGGCAACCACCATTTCAGGCAAAACGCGAAGGAACGCGTCTCTCGACATGATGGAAATGTCGGGTCCCTTGACAGGAATATCAGATCCCGTCATAGAGTCATAGTTCGACTTTATTGAAAGGCGTATATTGGAGAAAAAAGCGTCAAGTGCCGCTTTTTGGGAATCGGCAAATGCTCTGCTGGACGAAGCGGAAGAATTTCCGCTACTGCCCATATCAACACCTGAAAGCAGAGCGTCAATTTCATCCTGTGATATGGATCCATCACTCATATTCGTCTCCTTCTACAGACATTTCTTCTTCATCATCTGTATCAGTATCGGCAAGCTTTTTTAAAATTTGAACCGCTACTTTCCTGCCGATAACCCCCGCCTGACAGAGAAACTTTTTTTTATTTCCAACGCTTAGCGTAAAAGGATCTCCAACACGGACATTGGAAAGCCGTACAACATCACCCGTGCGCAGCGCCAGAACATCGCGAATGGAAAGATTGATTGTACCGACTTCCGCAACGACATCCATATCTACAGACGAAAGCTTTTCTTTCAAAATGCCCATATACTGTGTTGTCGAAGTTCTCCTCACAGAAGAAAACCAGAATTGGCTAGAAAGCTTCGAGATAATCGGCTCAATCGTAATATAGGGAATGCAGAAATTCATCATCCCTTCTTCTTCCCCGACTTTTGTTTCCAGCGTAACAAGAATAACCATGTCAGACGGCGGAACAATCTGTGCAAACTGAGGATTTGTTTCAATCTGTCCGAGACGCGGGCGCAAATCAATCACCTGCGTCCACGCTTCGCGCATATTCGCGAGGATTCGCACAATGATGCCTTCCATAACCGATTGCTCAATATCCGTAAGGTCCCTCTGAACCTTCGACCCGCCTTGGCCTGTTCCGCCAAAAAGCCTATCAATAATTGAAAACGTAACAGACGGATCTATTTCAAGAATCGCATTGCCTTTCAGGGGGTCCATGTTTATAACGGCAAGAGTTGTCGGAGTTGGAATCGAACGGATAAATTCCTCGTATGTAAGCTGGTCAACGGAAGCAACGTGTACGTGAACCATGCTCCGCAGCTGCGCTGAAAGGGAAGTTGTTGTCAGGCGCGCAAAAGTCTCGTGCATAATCGAAACAGTGCGAATTTGCTCTTTTGAAAATTTATCAGGACGCTTAAAATCGTATACTTTAATTTTGCGCGTGTCAGCAGTCGGGCGAAAATCATCAGTATCCGTATCGCCGGAACTGATTGCCATAAGAAGCTGATCAATTTCATCCTGTGATAAAATTTCTGTCATAAATGCCTTTTGTCAAAACTTTTACTGCTCAATTATATCATATCGCGTAAAGCGGACATCTCTTATTCTTGTTCTTGTCAAAATATTATCATTAATAAAATTTCTGATTTCAATTTTAATTCTTCCTTCGTTCTGCAGTTCGGCAGCTGTTTTTCCATGAAAAAAAGAGCGGAGAAAATCCCTCAGCTCTATAGAGCGGGAAGCAAGCTCCGTCGGCGCGTTTTTATCACCCACCGTATAGCCCAAAGCAATTTCAACCATAATTGACGCGGGGATAGTATCCGATGTCCTTGTCTGTATAGTTCCAAGCGCCTGATACCACTCAAGCGGCTCCTGAAGCGGAATATAATCTTCGGAAACGGGAACCGCCGTCGAGGATCGCCCAGTGAGTCCCATTACATTAACGGTTATCACGACAACCGTAACAATAAAAATCAGCGCTCCAAGGGCAATAGCAACCCATTTTAAAAGATTGAGAAAAAAACCAGAACCTTTTTTAGAAGAGTTGTCGCTTACGCCGGCATCACCGGTATCCATATCAATATCGTTATGATCGCTCATATGCAGTTCCACAAGTAGAATTTTTCATTATCATGTAAGTCTATCACTAAAAATGCCCTTCGTCCAGAATAATAACATCAACGCGCCTGTTATACGCTCTTCCTTCTGCCGTGTCATTGGAATAAAATGGTCTAGTATCCGCATATCCCGCGACAGAAAAACGGCTTTCGTCAGCGCCAAAATCGGTAAGATAATGCAGAACGTTAATCGCGCGCGCGGAAGAAAGCTCCCAGTTGCTCGGCCACAAGGAAGGGTCAGTATCGCCTGAGTCAGTGTGCCCCTCAATGCGGAAGCGGCGGGAGGAGAGCCCCTCGTCCGAAAGAAAGCCTGCCAGTTTAAGGAGAGTGTCGCGCGTCTCTTCAATGTTAATCTCCGCGCTTGCCGTGCGGAAAAAGGAGTCAGCCGCCAACGTAATGACAAGCCCCCGCTCGTCGCTTGTAATGGTAACCCGTGACGACCTTATTTCCGGCGCGAAAAGGCTTATGGCGGCTCTTGCCGCGGGTCCTAGCGAGCGGCCGCGCTGCATTGAAGGCAGGGAATTGATGTTGTTCCCTAAGTCAGAGAGGCGGCCTGCGGAAAGGCTTGTCGCTGTCGTTGTCGGGTCTCCGCTAATCGCTGCCGTAAGGTTCGCAAGCTCGGCCACATCAACCTCCGATGGGTTATAAAGCATGACAAAAAAGCACAAGCAAAGCGTAATCG
>CAZDXD010000028.1:4728-12810 GCA_964509415.1 uncultured Treponemataceae bacterium | reverse complement strand
TGCTCCCGCGCGCGGCCTTAAAGGCGTAAAGGAAGCTAAAATTGACATTAAAGGCTCTAGGGTGCGCATTGCCGTCATTCACCAGATTGGCAATGTGGTTCCTGTGCTAAAAAAGGTGCTTGACGCGAAGGCTAAAGGAGAGGAGCCGCCCTATCACTTTATTGAGGTGATGGCTTGCCGCGGCGGGTGCGTTGGAGGCGGCGGCCAGCCTTACGGGGCTACCGATAATGTGCGCCGCCTTCGCGCAACGGGCCTTTACGCCGATGACGAGCAATGCGACGTGCGCTGCGCGCACCAGAACAAGGATGTTTTGCAGGCTTACGATGAGTTTTTGGGCAAGCCCCTTAGCGGCAAGGCGCGCGAGCTATTGCACACGCGCTACACGGCGCGCTCTCTATAAAAAAACTTGAATTATAACCCAGAGTCGCCGCCCGCCCGCACCATCAGGTAAGGCGGGGCGAGTCTAACAGTCCCCTTGCCTTGCCCTACCCTAGCTTCTAAGCTCTGAATCACCCATGCTTTTCCCTGTACAGGGCGGCGCGTTCAGCGTCAGGCTCAAAGCGCTCCGTTATGCGGATTATTGCTGAGCACGCTTCGGCATAAGATGCATACTCCTCCGCGGCGCAAAAAGCCGTTACAGCATCGCCAAGCAATTCCGCGTTTTCCGTCTGCGTCAGCAAAAACACCGCGCCTGTCATGTCAGCTTTCATCTGATTCCAGATGCGGTTTTTTGCCTGCCCGCCTGAAAGCACAAATTCAGGACGAAAACCTGCAAAAGATTCTAGCTTTTCAATTCCGTTTTTTACTTTAAGACAGATTTTCTCGGCAACCTCTCTCGCAGGGCTGTCGTGTTTTCCTGCGGGCGGAATTACGGGGCTTTCGCTTATTTCCCTGAAAATCTCTTCGTATGAAAGCGAGCGGTATTCAGGAAAGCGATTGCGGAAGCGGCTAAATTCCTTCCCCGTATCCTCAAAAAGGCATGAAAGATTCCACAAGCCCTTGACAGGCGAGGGAAGCGTGCGAAGTCCTTCGGCATAAACCGGAGCGGAAAGGCAGACATTAAGCCCCTCGCTTGTTCCCGCGCGGTCGCAAGCCTTGCCGGGCAAGACAGTCCCCGTTCCAAAAAGGGCAGCCGCAAAGTCCGGAAGCCCCGCGCGTATGGGAATGCCGTCAGGCAGCACTCCGCTAAAGATTTGCGAATAGGGGCTGGCATCCTGCCTGAAAACGCCTGCGTTAAATCCCGGAGCGCGGAAAGGCGGAAAGGCTTCAGCCTTAAAGCCCGCCGCTTCAATAAGCGAATCGTTCCAGTAAGCTGGAATATAACGCGCTTCAGGCAGTACCGTGCATTCCCCGCCGCAAAGACAGAAAACCGCAAACTCAGGACCCGAAAAAACGCGCCGCGCTTTTTTTTCAATGCCGGGAAAGACTTCCGGCATGGCAGCTATGCGTGGAAAAAAAATAGAGCGTTCTGCCCCTTGAGGCGCGGGAGAGTTAGGCATCGGCACGGGGTCATCCCACATAAGGCAGGCGGAAACTTTTCCAGCGTCATCAACAGCTACAAGCGTAGGCCCCGCGCCTGAAACAATCACCGAATCAAGGCTGCGGAAATCCAAAGAAAAGCTAGGCGCAGAAAAAACAGCCGCAAACGCCTTCTTCATGGCATTAAGCCATATTTCAGGAAACGGAAGAGAGCGGTCAAAGCGCACACGCGCAACGGCGTTTATATCACCTGTAAGTGAAACAATGCCTGCCTTTACAGAGGAAGAACCAATGTCAAGGGCAAGAACTTTAAGATCATTTTTCATGGTTCAGGCGGTGCAGCAATACGCCGCGCAAGCCGCAACGGTCAGTCTGTCGTCTGTTCTGCAGCCTGTGAAATCTGGGGTTGCGGATTCGGCTTTTTTTCACTTCCGGCGGCAGCCGCGCTCGACATCTTGATAAGCCTGTCAATAACGCTGCGGTTATCAAGCAGATCGCTTAAAGATTGGTTATGATGCAAGCGGGAAATCACCTGCGCAAAAAGCCCGCTGACGCTGGTATTTATGTACCATTCTTTTTGCAAAAGCTCGTCATGGTAAACCGCATTAGTACCAATTATCCTATAGAAATATCCTTTTTCGTAAGCCTCGTCAAAAAGCCTTATTGCGTCTCCCGTAAAAAAAGGAAGGCTGATAGCGGCAATTACCTTCGTTGCCCCCTGCTCTTTAAGAAACTGCATGGCCTTAAGAAGCGTTCCGCCCGTGTCAAGCATATCGTCAGCTATAAATGCAACCTTGCCCGAAACATCGCCCAAAAGCCTAAGGCTCTTAATATTTGAGGAGCGGCCGTTTTGCGAAACGATTGAATAATCCCGCTCCTTGTAAAGCATCGCGAGCGGCTTTTTAAGTCCGTTAGCGTAAAACTTGTTGCGGTCAACGGCGCCGGTGTCAGGGGCAACAACAACAAAATCATTCTTCTCATCGGAAAAATCAACAATCTTGGAAAGCTCACGAATAATCTGATAGCTTGCGTGCAGGTTTTCTATCCGCGCGGAAGAAAAGGAGTTTTCAATTTCGTGCGAATGAATATCAAGCGTAATTATCTGGCTTACGCCGAGATTTTCGTACAAATGCGCAAGCAGGCTGGCAGTAAGCCCTTCGCGCCCCTTTTTCTTGTGCTGGCGGCTATACGGGTAAACCGGCAACACAAGGCTTATGCGCCTAGCTCCCGCGTGCCGCACAGCGTCTATTGTCACAAGAAGGCACATTATGTGATCGTTTACGGAAAGAACGCGCTTGTTCTGGTCATTGTTAAGCGAAATCTGCCGGTGGTTTTCAGCATCCTGAAAAATAAAAACGTCCTTCCCCCTGATTGTTTCAAGAATCTCAGTTTTGAACTCCCCATTCATAAACCAAGTAAACTTGGCCTTTACCTTAAATCGCGGCGGGCGGTATTTATCCGCGTCGCCCTTTACGCAAATATTTGATGTTTGCAAGTCGCTGTGAAAATTAACTTCCTTAACCAGCTTTGGAAGCTCCACGCCATAGCGATTTGCAAGAAAATCAGTCTTTTGCTTGAATCTGCGGCGATATATCTGGTTTAAGTGATGAATTGTTTGATCGGCAAAAACAGCCCCGCCCGGACAGGCGACAATTGAAAGCTCAGAAGGCTCTGAATAGTTCATATGCTCCGCCAAGTTAATCAGGATTATATGATTGGAAAGAGTATATCATGCTACAAAAAAAATTTACAGTCACCTTGCCGCTAAAGCTAAAGGTCTGAAACCCTTGAGCGCTTCCTTGAGCTAACTCCCGTCCAAATGGAAACGATGATAGAAACAAAGACAGCAGCCGCAATAGCTTCAGGCACTCCGTTTGCGGTAAAAATCGCGAGCAGCATTCCCGCGACGGTAGCGTCGGCCGCGCTTCCAAGCAAACCTTCAGCAGGCACAACGGCTGCAAGCGCGAAAAGGACAAGCGCCGTGTGGCAGAGGCTTCCTATAAGAGAAGAAACAGGAACCGCGGCATACTTCAATTTCCCCGGTATTTTGGCAAGCAGGTCTGAAAGGACGCGAAAAACAAGCCAAGTTAAAAGCGGGAAAAGCACTCTGGGGATTACCGCCACAAGCGGATTCCTGAAAGCAAGGTCTATTATGCCGCCCGGTGAGACATTCGCCTGTATAACGGAAAACACGCCGAAAATCGCGCCGATTGCCATGCCCACAATAGGCCCTTCCAGAATCGCGCCGATAATAACGGGAATATGCATAATTGAAAGAGACGCGCCCGAAAACCACGGGATAATCCCAAGCCGCGTAATGCCGAGAAAAACCGTAAGGGCACCAAGTGCAGCGGCAACTACAAGCCACCTTAAAGAGCGGATATTGCCTGCGCGAGGCGATGCATTGTTTTCTTTTTTCATCTTATTGCTCCTTTTCTGTACCTTGCTGAAATCAAGAACCAAGCGCTCTTTCAATGGCGGCATCAAGGGTGCTTTGGTTAAACGCTCCTATTTGAACAAAAGTTATAATCCCCGCTTCATCGATAAAGAGCGTCATCGGAATGGCGCTTACATTATAGAGAAAAGACACTTCCGCCGTGTCGTCATAGCCTGAAACAAAAGAAGAAAGCGCTCCGCCCTGCCTGTCAAGATAGGCGGAAACAGTCTCGCGGGATTCGCCTGCGCTTACTGCAAAAACCTCAAGCCGCCCGGAATAAGCTTGAGCCGCCTCCGCTATCATCGGCAACTCCCGCACGCAAGGCGGGCACCATGTAGCCCAGAAGTGAAGCATAACGGGCTTTCCGCGAAGAGAGGAGAGGGAGCGCACTGTGCCGTCTGTCATTTTAACGGAAAAGTCAGGGGCGGCCATTCCCTGCCCTATCGCATCGCTCTGAGCCCAGAGAGCCGTCTGCGCGGAGCAGAAAAGAAAAAGGAGCAAAAGCGCGAGAGGCGCTTTTTTAAGCCGCTCAAGTTTCATGTTAGCTTTAACACAGGGATTTAATTTCATGTTCAATTCCTCCATTTATCAGCAGTGTTTGGCTGCGGCGGCTGTTCCGCTTTTTCCTTTGCGCAAGCCCTGCATATAGATTGCGCCATGCGGACAGGCAGAAGCACATTCCCCGCAACGAATGCATTCAGCGCTGTTAATGGCTTTCGCATTCATTTTGCAACAAGCGGCGCACTTTCCGCAAGCGGTGCATTTTTCGCTGTCAACCTGTATGCCAAAAACCGCAACCCCGTTAAAAAGCGAATATATCGCGCCGAGTGGGCAGATGTATTTGCAAAAGGGGCGGAACACAAAAAACGACCAGGCAACAAAGGCTACAAGAAGCGCCGTTTTCCAGCTGAAAAGAAGCCCAGCCGCCTCGCGGAGAGCTTCGTTTGCAAGCACAAGGGGGATTCCCGCTTCAAGCGTGCCCGCGGGGCAGATGAAAGCGCAGAAATAAGGCGAAGAAACCCCGCTCCCAAAATACCCTATAGACGGGAGCAAGACGACAAAAGCCGCAAGAAAAAAGTATTTCAAAAGCCTTAAAACCTGTGTGCGGGGTCCCGCAGGCTTATTTAGCGAAGCGAGCTGTTCCATAGCGCTTTTGCCGCGAAAAAGGGCGCGGAACTTCCCTGAAACCCAAGCGAGTATTTCCTGAAAAAAGCCGAATGGGCATAAAAAGGCGCATACGGCGCGGCCGCCGAGGAGTCCTGCAAGAACAAGAAAGCCTGCCGCAAAAAAGGGAAAGCGCCCGGAGGCAAGCGAAACCTGAAAAGCGCCGAGCGGGCAAGACGCTATGGCAGAAGGGCAAGAATAGCAGTTTAAGCCTGGAACGCAAATGTGCTTTAGCGGGCTTCTTGAAACAGTACCCGACGCAAAATTCCACACCGCAGGGTTGCATGCGGCTGCCGCCGCAGTCTGAACTAGCGCGCGCCTAGCCAATTCCCGCGCACTCCATGCAGACAAAAATCGCCTTCATAAAAAGGCGGCGGCAGTCGCCCGAAAAAATGCCGAAAAGCATAAAAGCCGCCCCTGCAATAAAGAGCGCAAGTTTAATTATTTTAGCCTTCCTCTTTCCGGCAATGCCTGCCTGCAACATGGTACTCTGATAATAGCAGAAAAAAGCGTGCCGCGGCAAGGCGGAAGCGGTTAGGTGAGAGGTTGACCTGCCGCGCTTTCTTCAGTATCCTTCAAGACAACAAATAAAAAAACATGGAGGCAAATTATGGAAGAAGCTGTAAAAAACGCTCTCAATGAAATACGGCCAATGCTTCAAGCTGACGGCGGCGATGTTGAATTTATTGCAGTGTCCGATGACGGAAAAGTTTCCGTGCGGCTTACAGGCGCCTGCGGCGGCTGCCCGATGGCAACAATGACGCTTAGAATGGGCGTTGAATCCCATCTCAAGAAAAAAGTGCCGGGCATAACCGAAGTCATTCAGGCATAACCGCTACCAGAAAAAACGCTATGAATATTTCAAAAGACTGCATTGTCTCTTTTGATTACACGCTGAAAGATGATAACGGCGTTGTGCTTGACACGACTGAAGGCGATGAGCCGATGGAGTACATTCACGGCAGAAACGAGCTTATCAGCGGGCTTGAAAGGGCGCTTGAGGGAAAAGAGGCGGGCATCGAATTGCAGGACATTGTAGTTCAGCCAGAGGATGCATACGGAGAATATTTGCCCCAGCTTGCAACCGAAGTTGAACGCAACAGTTTTCCTGAAGGCATCGAAATTGAAGAGGATATGCAATTTGAAGCCGAAGGGCCGGACGGCATACAGATTGTTACCGTAACAAAAGTAAACGGCGACAAAATCACAGTTGACGGAAACCACCCGCTTGCCGGAAAAACGCTTCGCTTTGACGTAAAGATTCTTTCTGTCCGTGAAGCGACCGAAGAAGAAATAGCCCGCGGGCTTGCGCGGCACTGCGGCTGCGGCTGCGATCATGATGCCTGCGGCGATGATTGTTGCGGCAGTCACGGACATGGAAACTGCGGGCACAGCTGAAACTGAAAAAGACAATTACCTGATTACGCGCTTTGGCGCTCTGTGTTTTTTTCTTTCGGCAGTCGAATACATAATACCAAAGCCGTTGCCGTTTTTGCGGCTCGGAATATCGAACGTCCCGCTCATAATTGCGGCGGGATTTTTTTCACCTTCAGCCTATTCCCTTTTAGCCTTTGTCAAGATAATTGCGCAAGGATTTCTCGGCGGCACATTCTTTTCTTGGATTTTCCTTTTTTCTGCCGCGGGAACGGCAATGTCAGCCGCGCTGATGTTCTTTCTCAAGCGCGCGCTAAAAAGCGCGGTTTCCGCAGTGGGCTTGAGCGTCGCGGGCGCTTTAGCCTCCAATGCCGCGCAAATACTCATCGCGCGCGTTTGGATTTTCGGCGAAAGTGTCCGCACCATAGTCCCGCTCTTGCTTGGCGCGGGGGTTGTTACAGGATTTGCCACGGGCGTTTTCACAGAGTTTTTTATGCGAAAATCCCGCTGGCTTGAAAAAACAAGGCAACGGGCGGAATGCAGCGATTTTTCCTTCCGCGAGAATCAAACCGCCCGACCCGAAGCCGCGCCTGAAGAAGAAGCCACCGCTAAATCCACATCCCGCAAAAACAAGCGCAAGCAAACAATTTTCGCCGCGCTTCGCCTTGCGGCGGGGGTTTTCTCTATTGCGTTAATCGGAATATTTAGCGCGGTGGAAGCGCGCGCGGTTGTTTTTCTCATCTTTTACGCGGCATTGTGCCGCGCGGGGAAAAGACCGCATTCATTGCCGGTTTTAATTTCCCTTCTGGCAATTACAGCGTTTAATCTTTACCCGCCGCGCGGCACGATACTTGCAGAAATAGCGGGCTTCAGGATAGCCGCGGACAGCCTCCGCGCAGGGCTTTCGCGAGCCGTTTTTTTTGAGGCGCTTATCTTTATTTCGCGCTGGACATTTATGCCCGGCAAATTTCAACTTCCGCAAATTCAGCTAAAGCGCGAAAAAAGCGGAAAAGCGCTTAAATTTTTAACGCGCCTTTCGCACCTCCTTGCAGAAACGCTTGTGCTGTTCGGAAAACTTAACTCAAAGCCTGATAAAAAAGCAGAGCGGCGCTCTGCTGGCAGGAGGCTTTCGCTTGAAGGCGCAGCCGCGTATATTGACAGCATTTTGCAGAGAATTGACGGCACGGAAGCGGAAGCTGGCGCCTAGCCCCGTCGCAAGCCGCGAAGGACGCGGATAGGCGCTGCACAAAGGCAAGCTTTGCTCTCTAAAGGGCTTCCCACTCAAGAGCTACAGGCTTCTCTTCCCCCACAGAAAGAGAAACGCCGTTAAGCTCGCAGCGGGCAAACGGCTTTCCGTCTAAATCTTCCGCAACTGCAACAATTTTCCATTGACCTGCCTGCACCGCAAGACTAACCGGCTCATCGAAAGGCTCTATCTCCTCGTCTAGGGTAAAGCCCAATGCCGAAACCATAGACAGGTAATAGCGCAAGACAGCAATGCCTTCCTCTAAAGGCGCGTTCTCGCCGTCAGGCTCTTCGCTTAAAGCTGCTGCCTCATCGGGCGAGGCTTCCTCTGACAAGGGAACAACCGCAACAGCGGGCTCATCGGTTGCTTCTTGCGCGGCGGG
>CAZDXD010000028.1:0-4628 GCA_964509415.1 uncultured Treponemataceae bacterium | reverse complement strand
CTGACAAGGGAACAACCGCAACAGCGGGCTCATCGGTTGCTTCTTGCGCGGCGGGTTTCGGCTTGGGTACTTCTTTATCAGCAGGGGGAGCGACGCTCTCATCGCTGATGACTAGTTCTTCGCCTTCGGCTGTGCCCGCGTCATCTTCGCCTAGAGCAACGTCCCCGTCCGCGCTTGAAAGCGTATCATCGACGGATATATCTTCAATGGCTGACAAATTGATGGCATGAGGAAGCGAAAAAAGAAAAGCGCCTTCCGTTTCCTTCGGGTCAGATCCCGCGCCCATGCCTGAGCAAGCTGTGAAGGCGAGTAGCAAAGAAAGCAAAAGCGGCCAAGACAGCGCCGCGCAAAAGCGTGAATAGCTCATTTCAGTGTTATTGCTACCTCAAAGCAGGCGTGCCCCTGCACGTCTCCCGCAACGATTGCGGTTTTTCCGTCTTCAGAAAAAGCGCCGGAAAGGGAAATCATGTCGCCAGAAAGCGCTTCTTTCGCGTAATTGATGGTGATGTTCTTTACATCGCCTGTCTGAAATTCCTGCGGCAAAACGTCCAGAATAAAAGCGGCGTAGCGCGAATTATTTGTGTGCCCGTTGGAATCGATGTCGGAGTATCCCACCTTCCGCTCTCCAAGCGGCTTCATGTTCTCGGGGCGGCGTATCTTTGCGCAGGGAGGGCAGTCTACAGGAATGACAAAATCAGGCACGGGGCGCATTGTAAACGCGGAAGGCTTTATAATCTGCCGCGTCTCGGGGTTGGCAATCAGCCAGAGGCTTGTGCCCGAAATCAGGCTTTCGCCTCCCGCGCTTTCAATTTCATACTTTCTTGAAAGAAGGATGCCGTCAGGCTTGTCTTCCCAAGTCTTAACAAGAAGCCTTTCGCCCGCCATGGGATAGGAGTGAATCTCGAACGAGAGGCGCGAAACCAGAATAACCACGCCGTTTGCCGCAAGAGCGTCCACAGACATTCCGCGCAGGCGGTAATCTTCCACCGCCGTGTCGGAAGAAAGCAAAAGAAGCTGCGGCAGGCTCATGCGGCGCTTTAGGTCGCACTGCCCAAAATAGAGCTTAACCTCGCGGCAAAAAACATTGTTCTCTTCAAACCATTCCTTGTAAACCGCTGTTTCAGAATTGTTCATATTTTTCTCCAATTGCAAAGCACTATCAGGCAAAAGCTGTGTCCAGCACCATCATTAGCGCAAAGCCCAAAGCCGCGCTTACCGTGCCCGCGTCGGAATGCGCACTCTGCTGCGAATCGGGGATTAAATCCTCAATTACAACGTATATCATGGCGCCGGCGGCAAAAGCCAAAAGCGCGGGGATAAGCGGCAAAAAAACAGGCGCAAGAAAAATGGTTAAAAGCGCGGCGGCAGGCTCAACCGCGCCTGAAAACACGCCAAAAAGAAACGCCTTTGTTTTAGAAAAGCCAAATTCTTTAAGGGGAGCCGCGACCACCGCGCCTTCGGGGAAATTCTGTATTGCGATGCCGCAGGAAAGCACAAGCGCGCTAAAAAGCGGAATTGACTCTCCCGCTGAAATCACGGCGGCAAAAGCGGCGCCGACAGCCATGCCTTCGGGGATATTGTGAATTGTTACCGCGAGAAAAAGCATTGTCGCTTTTTTAATATGAGCGTCGGGTCCTTCGCTTCTTGCGGCCGCCGCGTGGAAATGCGGGATTATCTTGTCTAGCAAAAGAAGAAAGAAAACGCCTGCAAGAAAGCCCGCGGCGGCAGGAAGCCAAGGGAGCGGAGATTCCGCTGTCATTTGCAGGGCGGGAATTAAAAGCGACCAGACGGAAGCCGCAATCATCACGCCGGAGGCAAAGCCGTTAAGCGATTGCTGCATTTTCTGCGAAAAGCTATTTCGCAGAAAAAAGACCACAAGGGAGCCGAGTACGGACCCCGCAAAAGGAATTAAAAGCCCCGCTGAAACCTGCGCCGTCATTTCAGGCTCGCGTTGTTCAGGCTCTCCTGAACGTTGCACACGTCAACCCATCGGCTTCCGGGCGCAAGGCGTTCAAGCTCTTCGGGCGCAAGCTCAACGGCGCTGTTTTGCGAGCCGCAGGCGGGAAAAACCGTCGGAAACCGCTGCAGCGACTTATCAAGGAAAATCTCAACGCCTTCTTTTGCCGCAAACGGACACACCCCGCCCGGCAGAAAGCCTGTGCGCGGCTCAACCTCCTCGCGGCGGAGCATGGCAGCTTTCTGCCCAAATTCCGCGCGGTATTTGCGGTTATCGATTTTGCAATCCCCCGCGGTTACAATGAGAATTGTCCTGCCTTTAAGGTCAAAAGAAAGCGTTTTGGCAATCCGTGCTTCTTCCGTGCCCAAAGCCTTAGCCGCTAGAGCCACTGTCGCGCTTGAAACAGGAAACTCCAGCACCTTATCTGCAAATCCAAAGCCCGAAAGATAAGCGCGCACGCCGTCAACATTCATCCTTCAAACGATAATCAAATAAAGCGATGAAGTCAACGGCGCTTCAGAGCTTAGCGCTTAGAGATAATCTTCCAAATATTGACAGCTGTTGCCTTGTTGCCATACAATAGCTATACACAAGCTATTAAGGAGCGTTTCTGATGTCCTCTGATATGTCTGTCATTACGGTAAGGGTAAAAACAGAAATAAAGCAAAAAGCAATGCAGAATGCGGAAGCAGCCGGAATCCCGCTTTCAACTCTTGTCAATGCATTCTTGGTAAAGTTTGCAGCGGAGGGCGTAGTGCCATTTCAGATTGGCGTGCCGGAAACTCCGAACGCATTGACGCTCGCCGCAATGAAAGATGCCGATGAAGGTCGCACAACTCATTGCACGTCAATAGCGGATATGTACGTGCAGGCGGGCATAGAAAAGCCGACAGTTCATGCGCAGCCTTGACATCACAAATCAATACAAGAAAGACCTGAAAAAGGCTTTCCGTCAGGGGAGAAACACAGATGCGCTGGACGCTATTATTCTACTGTTGCTTAATGATAAAACAATACCGCAGAAGAATAGAGACCACGAGCTAAGTGGAAATTGGAAGGGGCACAGGGAAGTCCATATTGAGTTTGACTGGTTGCTGATATATAAAAAACCGGATTCGGCAACTCTGGTTCTCGTAAGGCTCGGAACTCATTCGGAACTTTTCGAGTAAGATACTCCATCAAAAGCGCTCCCCTCGAAGGGGCTCATAAAGGGGACACATGGCGCGCTTAGAAGAAATAACGCCCGGCAGCACGGTTGAGGGCATTGTGCACGGCACAGCCATCGAGATTGTCGCGGTAAATTGCCCTGCGCCAGCTTGAGGTTGAAAGGAACGTCGGCACAGGCGCAGGAGGCGGCTCAGGCTCTAGCGGCGTTGAGACCACCGGCACGGCTGGCATGCCCTACGGCGGCGGAGGTGCAAGGCATGGGGTGGACACGCCGCCCGAAGTTGCCCGCGCCGTAAAGGAAAACTGCCGCACGTTGGGCGTGGATGATTTTGGGTTTTCAGAGATTTAGCTGAAAACGCTTAACGCTTAGCGCCAAGCGTTTCCCTGAACGCTCACCTCCTGTACCGTATTGTAGAAAGCTCGTGCCCTTCGCGCACTACGGTAAACCATATTTCCCCTGAAGGAATGTCCGCCATTCTTGCATAAAACTCCTGCAAGCTAGAAACATCCCTGTCGTTTACCTTTACAATAACGTCGCCTGACTGTAAGCCCATAACAGACGCGGGGCTTTTAGCCATAATGTTGGTTACAAGAACGCCCTTCTGTCCTTCAGCAACATTAAACCGCCTGCGCAAATTGTCCGTAATTTCGTATGGCACAAAGCCGGGCCAGAGCTTGCTAGAATCAGAGATAATCTCCTCGTTTCTCTCGTCAATCCTCACCGTAAGCTCTATTGTCCTGCCGGAGCGAATAACCGTGAACACGGCGGTTTCCCCGCTTTTAAGGTCGCCAACATCGCGCACAAGCTGGTCAACGGAGCGCACGGGATTGCCGTTAAGCGCCGTAACATAATCACCGGGGAGGAAGCCTCCCTTGTCCGCCGGCGAGCCGATAAACACTTGAGAAGCGAGCGCGCCCGTTGTGTTTTCAAGACCCAAAGCCGAAAGGATTTCCCTGTCCGCTTGAAGGAGCTGAACGCCAAGCCAACCGTAATTGATTCTCCCGCCCGTAATAAAGTCGTCAATGGCGGTCTTTACATTGTTAATCGGAATAGAAAAGCCCAGCCCTTGAGAGCCGCCAGAAGAGGAGGCAATCCACGAGTTAATGCCTATAACCTCGCCGTAAATGTTTACAAGAGGACCGCCAGAGTTCCCTTGGTTTATAGCGGCATCAGTCTGGATAAAGTCATTGATGTTGCCGCTAGGCCCGCCGCTTCTTCCCACGGCGCTTACAACGCCCTGCGTCAAAGTGGAAACGTAGCCCAAAGGCGAGCCTACCGCAAACACAATGTCGCCGGGCTGCACTTCATCGGAGTTTCCCATTGGCGCGACCGCGATGGACGAGTCATCGGATTCAAAGGAGACAAGCGCTATGTCCTTTCGCTCATCGCCTCCCACAAGGGTGCCTTCAAACTCCCTGCCGTCGTAGAGCCTTACGCTGATTCTGCTTGCGCTCCCCGCCACGTGGTGGTTGGTAAGAAGGTAGTAGGTTCTCCCTGAACGGC
>CAZDXD010000027.1:8374-13152 GCA_964509415.1 uncultured Treponemataceae bacterium | reverse complement strand
ACTAAGATACTAGGCAACTAGATAACTAAAACACTAAGAAACTAGACAACTAGGATACTAAAAAACTAGCCCACTAACCCCCAACCCTAAACTCCAAATCCACTTATGCCGAAAATGTTGCAAGAGGCGTTTTATGAATAGTTTTGAGCGGACAACGGATTTAATTCACCGCGCGCTTGACGTGAATTCCCTGCGCTACACGGTTTCGGCGAACAATCTCGCTAACGCGGGTGTGCCTAACTTTAAGCGCACAATGGTGAATTTTGAAAGCGAGCTTAAAAGGGCGCTCGATTCCGAGAAGGCTGCCCGCGGCTCGTTTCAGCTTGCGACATCGGACCCCCGGCACATAAGCTCAAACGAGTTTATCGATTACAGGACCGTTGAGCCGCGCCGCGTTCTTGACTATGCCTCAACGTCTAATGCCAATGGCAACAATGTCGATGCCGAGCAGGAAGCGATGGAGCTTTTGCGCATTCAGATGAATTACATTCTTCTGACGCAAATGCAGAATTTTCAGTTTTCGCAGGTAACAAGCCTGCTTAGCTAACGCAGGATTATAGGAGAGGCTTAAAATGGGGCTTTTTTCGAGCATTAACATAGCGGCAACTGGAATGTCAGCCGAGCGCCTTAGAAGCGATGTTATCGCTGACAATATCGCGAACGCTTCCACTACAAGGACGCAAGAAGGCGGGGCTTTCAAGAGAAGCCGCGTGATTTTAGCCCAAAGGTCGGAGGGCATAGACTGGAGAACGCCGTTTACTCCTTCCGCCCTTGACAGGGGGGTAGGCACGGGCGTGCGCGTCCTTGCCATCGAAAAGGACAATGCCGACATGCGTTTGGTTTATGACCCTACTCACCCCGATGCGATTAAGTCAGGTCCCAAGGCGGGTTATGTGGAGTATCCTAACGTGAACATTGTAACGGAAATGGTTGACATGATTTCGGCTTCAAGGGCTTACGAGGCGAACGCTTCCGTAATACAGGGCTCGAAGGAAATGTTCCAGCGCGCGATGGAAATAGGGAGGTAGGTAAATGGATTTTCCAGCGTTCAGTTCCAGCGTGACAGCAACAAGGGTGTACGCGCCGCAGGTTGAATCCTTCCGCTCAAGGATGACATCGTCCTCTGAAATGATAGATAACGCCACTCGCCCTGAAACTGCGAGTTTTGAGCAGACGCTTTTGAGGGCGTTTGACGAAATGAATGCCTTGCAGATGGAGCCGGCAAGGCTTTCAGAGCAAATGATTGTCGATCCTGACTCTGTCGACGCACATGATATTACGATTGCCATGAGCCGCGCCAACCTTTCGCTGCGTCTTGCTCAAACCGTAATTGACAGCGTTGTGCGCGGGTGGTCGGAAATTACAAGCGGCCGCTAATATTGCAAAAAAATGGGTAAAACCACTTTTATTCCGCGGCGTTATGTGATAGAATCTCTTTTAATGCATTAACATTAAAAGATTCGTTCTGTAACGGGAGGGGTAACATGAACGAATGGTTAAAAAAAATCATTGATAAAGTTAAAGCTCTCTGGGGCAAGTGGACGCTTGTTCAGAAGCTTATCATTGGTGGCGTACTTGTCGTTGCCGTTGTAGGCATTGCGGTGCTTTTCTCCGTGTCCTCGTCTTCGGGGATGGTGAAGCTGATTGACACGCCGATAACCGATGAAGCCGTGCGCGACAGGATTATCCTTAGGCTAAACCAAGAGAACGTAAGCGTTACGACAGGCGCGGACAATATCCTTTATGTAAGGGATGATGCCACCGCCAGAAGAATGCGCGCCATTCTTGTAAGCGAGGACCTTTTGCCTTCTGGCGTTGACCCGTGGGCAATCTTTGACAGGGACCGCTGGTCAATTACCGACTTTGAGCGGAACATCAACCTGCGCCGCGCCCTTACCGAAGAAGTGCGCAGCATGATTCAAAACCTTGACGATGTTGAAAGCGCCTCTGTCGCCATCAATATCCCCGACAACAGGAATACGCTTTTCCGCGATGACATGCAGACAACCACCGTTGCCGTTGTCATTACGCCTAAGGTTGGAAGCGACATAACTTCAAACCGAAGAAAGATAGAAGGAATCAAGCGCATTGTGCAGCTTGCAGTTGGCGGCATTCCTGACGAAAATATTGAGATTTCCGACAATTCAGGCCAGCTTATAAGCGACTTTGACAATATGGCTGACTTTGACCGCCTTACGCGAATTGAAAAGGAGCAAAAGCTCATTGCAAGGCTTGAGTCCGAATATAGGGCGCAAGTTTTGAATGCCTTGCAGCAGATTTATGGCCCGGACCGCGTGAGGGAGCTTAACGTAAAAATTGAAATGGATATGTCTGATAAATCCGTGCAGACGCGCGATTACCTCCCAACGGTGATTAGAAGCGATAACCCCGACACTCCGTATGATGACTCTGAAATCGTAGAGTCAATTACGCTTTCCTCCGAGACTTCGACAACGAGGTGGCAGGGGACGGGATTTAACCCCGAAGGGCCTGAAGGCGTTGAGGGGCAAACTCCCCCCGCATACAGGGACATGTCTAACCTTTACGGCGTTTCGGAGCAGTCCATTGTAAGAAGAAATGAGGTGGTAGGCCAGCGGGACACTTCTGAAATAATAAGCCCTTCTATGGGAAGGCGCACAGTTTCTGTGAACATTGACGGAAGCTGGACAAAGTCGCGCGACGCGGACGGAAACCTTATTGTCATAAACGGCTCAATTCAGAGGGAGTACACGCCGCTTTCCGCGGAAGAAATTCAGGCCGCGACGAGGATTGTGCAGGACGCAATTGGCTATGACAGGACGCGAGGCGATTCGGTTAGCGTGCTCAATATCCAATTTGACAGAAGTGCGGAGTTTGAGCGCGAAGACAGTGAATACATGAGGCGCATTCAAACCCAATATACGATTCTCATTACGCTGATTGTAGTGGCGGTTCTCCTCTTTGCCTTTGTCCTGTACCGCATGATTAGGCACGAAATAGAGCGCCGGCGCAGGCTTGCGGAAGAAGAAAGAATGCGCCAGTATCAGCTTGAGCGGGATCGCAGCATTATGGAGGCGGAAAATGCTGGCATGGAAGTTTCGATGTCTGTTGAGGAAAGGCGGCGCATGGAGCTTCAGGAAAACGCTGTCAATATGGCGCGCGAGCATCCTGAAAATGTCGCGCTTTTAATCCGCACTTGGCTGATGGAGGAATAGGTCATGGCATCGACTGATACGATTATACGCCAAGACACGCACAAAGAGCAGAGAGCCTCTTCAAAAAAATCAAAGGATGTGCGCTCTCTTACCGGAAAGCAAAAGGCGGCTATTTTTCTTGTTTCGCTTGGTTCTGAGATTTCCGCAGAGGTTTTTAAGCATTTGCGGGAAGAGGAAGTTGAAACCCTGACATTTGAAATTGCAAGGCTTGAAACCATTGAGCCGGATTTTAAGGATGCTGTTCTTGAAGAATTTCAGGATTTGATGGCTGCCCAGAAATTCATTACGACAGGCGGCATCGATTATGCGCGGGAGCTTTTGGAAAAATCTCTTGGAAGCCAGAAGGCAATCGACATCATTAATCGCCTTACAAGCTCCCTTCAAGTTCGCCCGTTTGACTTTATACGGCGCACCGACCCCACGCATATTTTGAACTTTATACAGCAGGAACACCCGCAGACAATCGCGCTGATTTTAGCGTATCTTGAGCCGGCAAAGGCGGCTGTTGTCTTGCAGAACCTTCCTGATGAAATACAGAGCGATGTCGCAAAGCGCATAGCCACTATGGACAGGACTTCTCCCGATGTTCTGCGGGAGGTTGAGCGCGTTCTTGAGAAAAAGCTCTCTACGCTTTCAAGCGAGGATTACGCTGCGGCAGGCGGCGTTGAAAGCATTGTGGAAATTCTCAATCTTGTTGACCGCGCCTCCGAGAAGTCGATTATCGAGTCTCTTGAAGATGAAGACCCGGACCTTGCGGAAGAAATCAAAAAGCGTATGTTCGTGTTCGAGGATATTGTCATGCTTGATGACCGCGCGATTCAAAAAGTGTTGCGCGAGGTTGACACGCAGGAGCTTGCAAAGGCGCTCAAGGCTGTGGATACCGAGGTTCAAGATAAAATCTTTAAGAATATGTCCAAGCGCGCGTCGGCAATGCTAAAAGAGGATATGGAATACATGGGACCTGTCCGCCTGAAAGATGTTGAGGAATCACAGCAGAAAATTGTTTCGATTATACGCCACCTTGAGGATACGGGCGAAATTGTCATTGCCCGCTCTGGCGAGGATGAGCTTGTAGTCTAAACTGCATTTTACCTTGAGGACTTCTTATGGCAAAAGCTGTTTTTCATCCGAATGAAATTACGCCTTCCAGCGAAAAGGTGTTTCTTGAACTTCCAAAGGAATTTCCGCCTGAAGAAGAGGATGCACCCGAGACGCTAGAGGCGGAGCCTGTTTTTGAAGGACCAACAATTGAGGATTTGCGCAGGGAAGCTGAGGACTGGCAGGCTGACTTTGAACGCAAAAAGCAACTGGCGATTGCCGAGGCTAATGAAGAAGCCGAGCGCATTATAAAGGAAGCGGAGGCTGCCGCCTTTGAAGAGGTTCAAAGAAAGACAAACGAGGCTCAGGTCGCTTTGCAGAAGGCGAAGGATGAGGCATCCGCGATTGAAGCGCAAGCTAGGGAGGCGGCGGCAAAGATAGAAGAAGATGCGCACGCCGCAATGGATTTGCAAAAGGCTCAAAGCTACGAGGCGGGCTTTCTTCAAGGGAGGGAAGCAGGCTTTGAAACCGGCAAGGATGAGGCGG
>CAZDXD010000027.1:0-8274 GCA_964509415.1 uncultured Treponemataceae bacterium | reverse complement strand
ATGGAAAAGCGGCAGGAAATACTCAATACAACTGAACAGCAAATAGTCGATCTTGTGCTTTTAATGACGCGCAAAGTTGTCAAAGTAATTTCTGAAACCAACAAGACTACCGTTGCCGCGAATGTTATTCAGGCACTACGCAAGCTGAAAGGAAAATGCGACGTAACTCTCCGCGTAAATCTTAAAGACGAGGCGTTCACTGCGGCTCACATTAAGGAATTTATTGCCGCAGTTGAAAACGTGGAGTCTCTTTCCGTTGTGGAGGATTCTTCCGTTGACCCGGGCGGCTGCATTGTAGAAACCGACTTTGGAGAAATTGACGCGCGCATTGTAAGCCAGCTAGATGAGCTTGAGCAGAAAGTGCTGGAAATTTCCCCGCTTAAATCCCGCAAGCGCTCATCCGAAAGAAAAAACTCCGCGCAGGCAGACCCTGAGCTTCCCTCGGATTATCAAGAGCAATGATTTCCGTTATGGACAAATACACGGAAGTTGTCCGCCGCACCGATCCTGTAAAGTTTACAGGCACTGTAACGCGCGTTTCCGGCATACTGATAGAGAGCAACGGTCCCCGTGCCATAATTGGCGGGCTGTGCCGCATTATGCTTTCATCTTCTGGAAGAAAAACGGGCAGGGGATCGGAGCCTTTTAACAGCGAGAACTGCATCCTTGCGGAAGTGATAGGCCTTAACGGAAAAACCGTGCAAATGATGCCGTTCACAGGAACAGAAGGCATTGAAATCGGTTGCAAGGTTATCGCGCTTGGCGAAAGCCTTTCTGTTCCCGTCGGTAGGCACCTTTTGGGGCGCGTTCTTGACGGGCTTGGCCGCGCGGCAGACGGCAAGGGCGATATTTTTTCTGCCCAGCGCTATCCCGCGATAGCTTCCCCCCCTGACCCAATGACCCGCCGCCCTATTGACAGGCGCATGGTTACAGGCATTAAGGCTATAGATGCTCTCCTTGCAGTAGGCTGCGGGCAGCGGCTCGGCATTTTTTCGGGGTCTGGCGTGGGAAAGTCTACGCTTCTCGGCATGGTCGCTCGCAACACTTCGGCTGACATAAACGTTATCGCCCTGATTGGCGAGCGGGGAAGGGAAGTACTCGATTTTATCAACAGGGACTTGGGCGAGGAAGGTCTTGCGCGTTCCGTTATCGTTTCGGCTACTTCAGACCAGAGCCCGCTAATGCGTTTGCGCGGCGCATACACGGCAACGGCCATCGCCGAGTACTTTCGCGACTGCGGCATGAACGTAATGCTGATGTTTGACTCCGTTACGCGCTTTGCTAAGGCGCAGCGGGAGATTTCCCTTTCGCGCGGCGAAAAGCCCGCCCAGCGTGGCTATCCGCCTTCTGTTTTTGAAACGCTTCCGCGCCTTCTTGAGCGCTCGGGGACTTCTGCTGACGGCTCGATTACCGCTTTTTACACTGTTCTTGTTGACGGCGATGACATGGATGAGCCAATCTCTGACACTGTCCGCGGCATTCTTGACGGCCATATAATCCTTAGCCGCCGCCTTGCGCAGCGCTATCATTACCCCGCGATTGACGTTCTTGCCAGTGTTTCAAGGCTTTCCAAGCGGGTTTCGGGCGAAAATACGCAGAAAGCAGAGGCAAAAGTGCGGCGTCTTATGGCTGTCTATTCGGAGCAGGAGGACATGATCAATGTCGGCGCTTACCAGAAAGGGACGAACCACGAAATTGATGCCGCAATCGACTCCCACGCCGCAATAGAGGACTTCCTGACGCAGGAAGTTTCTGAAGGCGCATCCATCGCCGAAACATTAAAGCAGCTTTCCGAAGTTTCAGGCATTGAAATTCCGGAGGAAGAAGGTGCCTGTTAAGAGATTTCGCTTTTCGCTGCAAAAGTTGCTTAACCTTAAAGGCTTTGAGGAAAACAAAGCCCGTGTGGAGCTTGGCAAGGCTGTTTCCGAAGTGGAGCGCATAAACATTTCTCTGCGCGAAAATGCCGAAAAGCGCCTTGCCGCACCTTTAGCCATAGCTTCTGGCAAAAGCGGCACGGGGCTTTCAGCGCAGGCAGCGATGGATGTGAACAGCCTTCTTGCCGTTGAACGCTATACCGCGCGGCTTGATTTTGAGCGCGACAGGCTGCTTGAGGAGCTTGCTGCAGCAGAAGCTGTCGCGGAAGAAAAAAGAAGCGTTTACGTTGAAGCCGCCAAAAAGCTAAAGAGCATTGAAAACTTTCGGGACAAAAAGGCGGCAGACTGGAAGCGCGAAGCCCTCCGCATGACTGATGACGAAATCGACGACATTGTCAACTCGCATGAAGGGGTTTAGAGCAGCTTATTAGCTTCTTAGTTTAAGAGTTTTTTAGTTTAGAGCGGGGCGTTGCCCTTTCCTTACATGCCTGCTCCGCCTGCGCGGGCAGGCAACAGGCAGGACGGCAGGACAGGGCTCTACCGGCTAAATCCCCCAAATTGCAGAAAAGCCCGATATGCTGTAAAATAAAGTGTTGCGCCACAAAAAATGACAAAACTAAAAACGGGCAAGGAGCGTGTTTTATGAAAAAGAAAAACTTGGCTTTTGCGCTTTGCGTCTTTGCGGCTTTTGCCTGCGCTTATCCCTGCGCCTCGCAGTCCGCCTTGAACAGCGAGCTGATAAACGCCGTGATAGACAATGACACCGTGCTTGTTAGGGCTCTTCTTAACTCGGGAGCCAATCCTGACACCAGAGACCGCGAGGGGGATCCGGCGATAACGTGGGCGGCTTACAACGGCAACGTGGAGGTTGTAACGCTGCTTTTGCTTGCAGGAGCTAATCCCAACCTTCAGGAAGAAGACGGTTGGTCCGCGCTGGCGTGGGCCGCTTCAGACGGGTATGCCGAAATTGCAAGGCTGCTTTTGGTTGCCGGCGCAAACCCTGACATTCAAGACGATGACGGCAACACGCCGCTAATTTGGGCGGCTGTCTACGACAATGCGGAAATTGCAAGGCTTCTTCTTGACGCTGGCGCTAATCCTAATATCCGCGACAACGACGGTGGTGCGCCTATTGACTACACCTATGACTCGCAAATTATCCGAATGCTCACGCGTTAGTAGTGCGGTGGCAGTAACTATGCTATAATGCTCCGCGATACCGTACACAACAAGACAAGGGGTGTAAATGAAAAAGATTGCCGCACTAATCCTCGCGCTTTTTGTCGCCGCCGCCCTGCCGCTTTGTGCCGACGAGTTTACAGAAATGATTCACGTGCTGGCGGTCAAGGCTGCCTCGCTCGGCACGTATGACGCGAGCCAAGTAAACGTAGACTACGAGATTGGCAACTATTACTCGCCGCAAATATGGGTCGAACGCTTTGCCGCGGAATACGGCAGCATAGCGGGCGAGCGGACATTCCTTGGCGTATGCTTTGATTACGCCACTTTTTCTTATAACGAAATAGCAAGAAACCAAAGAAAGTACAACAGCGCAGGAATGAACGGCGACGAGTTTTATATGATCAATGCGAATAATAGCTCTACTGTGGTAACGGTGGAGAAAATTACAACCCGCGAAAACGCCACAGTAACTTATACCAGTGGAACCCCTGTAAAGCGGTATGGGACTAGGAACATATTAACCCATGATGAGTGGAATAATAAAAGAGCATCATATCACGAGTGGATTTGGATTCAGCGCGACGACGGCGTATGGTTTTGGGTTGACCCCACGTGGACGGACAATGTGGGCTATGTCAGGTGGGGGTACATAGCCAACGGTGAGGAGATAACCCTTAAGCCAGACAAGAAATTCTGCGTTGAATGGAGATCGCATCTCGACAATCTGCCTGACCCGCCTCCGCGCGGACCCAAAATCCAGCCTACTTATGTCGCGCAAACGCAAAAGCCTTCAACTTCGCGGCCGACATCTTCTTATACTCCTTCCACGCGCTCATCTTATTCAAGCTCCTACGGCTATGAAAAAGTGATTTCTGTAGGCGTTTCAAAGCCGCTTGCCGACTTTATGAGCGGCAATTACATTGGCAACTCCTTTTGGGACACCGTTAGCGGCGTTTCTATAAGCCTCGAAGACGGCAATGCGTACTCTATTGTTGGCTTGTTTCAGCTTGATTACTACAACCTTGACACAAAAAGCCTTATCCTTGATTTTGGCTTAGGGAAACAGCTAGGCTCAGTCCTTGCGCTATACGGCGGCGCGGGAATAGGGTTTGGCACTAGGACCGAAAGAATAGCCGACATGGATTTTGACGACCTTCACCTTGCGTGGAAAGCCTTTGTCGGCGCGCGCCTTACTTTTGGGCGGATTGCCCTTCGCGCGGATGTTTCTTATGTTAAGGATACAGGGTTTATAGTCGGGGCTTATGCAGGCTGGCTTTTTGACAATTAGCCTTGCTCCCTGCCAAATACAGAAAGATTCGCGCGGGCGGCTTCGGCAATTTTTCTGTAGAAAAGCAGGGAGTTAAGCAAAAAGGAGGCATTAGCGTTTTTTCCGTCTTGCGCGGCAAATTGGCTTTCGTCTTCCGTGAATGCCATAGCGAGAATGTCTTTTACAGGATGCGCGGTAATCGCCTTGTTAATGCGCCCAAGCTCCTTTAAGGCTTGGGGCTCTACCTGCGTTTTGGATTGCGCGACGTTAAGCCTCCTTTCGCAGAGAGCCTCCCCCTTTTCGGCTAGGGCAAGTATTTCTTTAAGCCCTTGCAAAAGCTCATCTTCCACCTTTTCAAAAGCCCGCTCTGCTGCCCTTTGCGCATCTCCTTCTTTTTCGGCGGCGGCTTCAGCTTCAATTTTGCCAAGCAAAGCGTCTATTTGCGCCCTGCGGTCGGGAAGCGCTTTAAGAGATTCCGCTGAAGCAAGCCCCGCGCCAGCAATTTTAACGCCTTCGGCAGAAAGCAGTATTGTTTTTACCTCTGCGGAAGAAAAAGCGTTTTCAAACCACCATGCGTAAAGGTTCAAGCGCTTGTCCGTCAAAACCGCGCCGCCCAATGCGCTTTCCGTCATAAAAGCGCCCGCTGAAAAAAGCGCGGCGACAGAAGCCTGTTCTGCCGTATTGAGCCTTGAGGATGATGCGTGTGCTTCCTCTTCGAACAGCGCCCCGCGAAAGTGCGTTTTTCCTTTAGGATAGCCCAAATCAAGCCCTGCTGCGTAAATATGCCCCGCGCCGATGTACCGCGCGAAATCCCACGCTGTTGTGGCAACGGAGCCGCCCGCGCCGAGCGCGCCTTTTTTTTCTGTGCGTTCTTCAATGAACTTCCCGATTGGAAAGAGCGAAGAGCACAAGAAAATGTCCCTGCACTCAAGGCGGAAAACGGCAGGCCAGGCGGCAGATTCCGTGATTAAAAACGTGCCGGGGCAGGAAAGTCCCGCGACGTGCCTGTAATTCCAGTACTGCGGGTCAACCAGCACAAGAAAGTCAGGCTGAACGCCCTCGCGAAGGCAAGCCCTTAGCGCCGTGTCTGCGGCAATCACAACGCATTTTTCCCGCAGCGCTTTAAGCAAGGGAAGAACGTTATCAAGCGTTGGTCCCGCGGCAAGAAGAAGCGCGGGAAAGCCTTGAAGCACGCCCTTAAAGCGGACAATCCCTTGCCGCGCCTTCATTTCGCTTCGGTTTTTGGCAATATTCTTGAGCCAGAGAGAGCCGAAGCGCTTTAACGTGTTTAGGTTAATTTCGCGCTTTTCGCTTCTGCGCCTTAACTCTTCATGGAACGCTGCAAACCATTCGCTATTCGCTTTTGAAAGCGCGGGCGGGCTAAAAAGAGGGAGCTTAAAGCCTGCCTTTTCCTGCAATTCCCCTATAGCCGCGACGCACTCCGAAGGCGAAAGAGCAATTAGGAAAATTGCCTTTCCGTTAGCAAAGAGAGGGACAAGATCCTTATGCTTCATGCACAAAAGAAAAACATTGACATCGGGCTCAATAATTGCCAAAAGCGCGGCAGGAAACCTCTTTGCGTATTCAAGACAGTAGTAGCCAAGCCCAAGCCCCGCAAAAATGCAACCTGCGGCGGAAAATCCAGCAGCTGGGTCGTCAAGCGCTCGCGCCGCCTCGCGTTCAGGGTTGTACCTTGACTGAAGCTGAAAGCCCCTCACGGAAAGAAGCGGAAGCCCTTCTTTTGTGAATCTAACGCTGTATTCTTCAGGCACAGCGTTAAGGCGCTTCGTTGCCTTCGCTTCGTCATTAAGAGAAAGGAGTGCCGCAAGAGCGGGATTAAACCTG
Organism: uncultured Treponemataceae bacterium; assembly: GCA_964509415.1. Lineage (GTDB taxonomy): Bacteria > Spirochaetota > Spirochaetia > Treponematales > Treponemataceae > Avitreponema. The sequence continues at coordinate 2,106 of CAZDXD010000027.1, read as the reverse complement.
CATAGGGCTTTTCGGTTTTCTTCAAACCGCGCAAGCCCTTCCTGCAGGTCAGTTTCCGAATTTAAGCTCAATTCTCATGCCTTTTTCTAAAGGAGTTCCCGGCGGCGGGCTCTGTTCTGTTACATATCCGTCCCCGCTTATTGACACATAAAAGTCCGTGTCGAAAAGAAGGCTCATAATCATTCTTTTTGGAATGCCCGTTAAATCCGGCATGACGGCACCAAGTTCTACGGGCGTGTTTACCGGAACAGATATGAGACCGCTATGGCTGACTGAAGTTGCGCGCGCTCTCCCGATGCCAAGATAGTCGATTATGCTGTCTGTTGCCCTAGAAATGACAGGGGCTGCAATTCTTCCGCCGTAGGTTTCTCCTTGCGCCTTTACGATGACAAGGTAGAGGATAATTTCAGGGTCGTTCGCAGGGAAAATGCCTATGCAGCTTGAAATAAAATCGGTTTGGCTGTAGCCGCCTCCTGCGGGGTCTATCATCTGCGCCGTTCCAGTCTTGACTGCGATTGGCACGTCTCCTACGGAAGCCCTAAAACCCGTTCCGCTTTCGGCTGTCTCTTGCATGTAAATGAGCATTTGGGTGGCTGTTTCGGGTTTAAGCGGATTCCCTAGCGGGACAGGCGTGTGCATGTATATTTCTTCGCCGTCATGCGAGTATACGCTGCGAAGCAGGGTAAGCTTAAGGCGCTGCCCGCGGTTTGCGATTGCGGTTGCCGCTTCGACCATTTGGAGGGCGGAAACCGATATTTCCTGCCCCATCGCTATTGTCTGCTTTGAGCGCAGGGACCACTCGGAACTAGGGCGGAAAATACCCGGCGTTTCACCGGGAAGCTCAATGCCTGTTTTGGAGCCAAAGCCAAAGGCGCGAAGCTTAGCCTCAAGGCTTTCACTGGCGGCTTTTTCTGCAATTTGCGCTGTCCCGTCGTTGCATGAAAGCCGGATAATCCCCCCTGGATTAAGCCAGCCGTGATGCTCAAGACAGCGGATTCTTATTTCAGCGCCATTTGCCGCCGCGTATGTGTAAAGACCGTCGCAGAGAAATTGGTCCCCGTTGCTTGCAAGGCCTAAGTCCATCAGGGCGGAAATGGAAAAAATCTTAAAAACAGAGCCCGGCTCGTAAGCGTACAGCGCGGGTCTGTCCTGCCTTTCAGATGCCGTGCTCTGCGGAAAGCTGTTCAGGTTGGCAGAAGGCTCGCTTACATAGGCGAGGATTTCGCCTGTTGCGGCTTCCGCGGCAATCATCATTACTGCTTCAGCTGAGGTGCTCTCCATTGTTTCCTTTGCAATTCTTTCAAGCTCATACTGAATGTTCCCATCGATTGTCAGCATGATATTGTATCCCGCCTGCGTTCCACCTGCCGAAGATGCCGGAGGAGAAAGCGTTTCCTGAAACGAATACTCCGCACCCGTCAAGCCAAAGCCCTCGTCGCCGACAAAACCTATAACATGGGAGGCAAGGCTGTTTTCGGGATACGTTCGGCTTTGCACGGGCTCAAGGCGAACTCCTCGAAGCCCTGCGGCGCGGATTGCTGCCGCCGCTTCGTTTTTTTCGGTTTCCGTTATGCGCTTTTTAAGATAGAAGAAATCCGAGCGCTCGTCTGCAAGCGAGGCAAGAATCTGGGTTTCCGGTATTCCCGTTACAGGGGAGAGCGTTCGGGCAAAAAGCTCCTTGTCAGCGACAGCTGATTTTGTTACCGCGATGTTGTAGAGCGTTGTCTGGATTGCGAGAATTCTGCCGTTTCTGTCCAGAATGGAGCCGCGCTCTACGGCAATTTCCGGTTGAAGCGGAATTTCCGCGGGCGAAAGCATTATGGAACCATAAGTAAAAATGATTCCGATCATTACAATCGCCGAGACGATGGCGATGAAAGCAAGTCTTTTTTTTGAGATAAAACCGTTTATGTTTTCTTCCATCTAAAAACACTATATCCGTTTTTGCCCGAAAAAACCATACGCAGTGTCTTGCGGCGCGGCGAAAGGTATCGCGGCTGGGGCGTTCTACGGCTTTTCATTGCCTGTCATTCTAATTATCAGCAAAACTTGGATAACGTAAAATATCTTTCGCAAATTCGAGTGTACGAAAAAAGACACGGTAGT
>CAZDXD010000026.1:0-13415 GCA_964509415.1 uncultured Treponemataceae bacterium | reverse complement strand
TATGAAAGATGAAAAAACGCCTATGCGAAAGCGAATGCTTCTCCGTGCAGATTTTGCCGCTGGCAAGTATTCGTTTGCTGAGCTTTCCTGCTTTGAAAGCTCCTTTGAAGAGAACAAGGTATACCTTGAGCGCATCGTTGCCTCGCTTCTTCCTAAAGAATAACCGCGGCAGTTCCCAACTGAACGCCCGCATTGATTAAAAGCCTGCAACAGGGTATTCTTTGCGCTATGCACGTTGTAAAACTTGGCTCCGCCAGTCTGCGGGAAAAATCCGTCCCCATAGAGCATATTACAGAGGAAATAAAAGCCCTTGCAACTGAAATGATAGAAACAATGTATAAGGAAGAGGGCGTGGGGCTTGCCGCGCCACAAGTTGGAAGGAATATCCGCATGTTCGTTGCTGACAGCGGAAGCGGGGCTGAAGTTTTTATCAATCCGCAGATTACAGGAACATCCCTTGAGCTTGCCGAAATGGAAGAAGGCTGCCTTAGCATTCCTGGCATTTACGAAAAGGTTGCGCGTCCCAAAAGCATACGGATACAAGCGCAGGATGAAAACGGCAGAAAGCGCGTTATAAACGCATCCGGCTATCTTGCTAGAATTATTCAGCACGAATATGATCATCTTGACGGCATTCTTTTTATAGACAGGCTTGACCCTGAAAAGAAAGCCCGCATTGAGCGCCGCTTCCAGAGAATAGCTGAAAAGTCCGCGCAGAAAGCAAAAAAAGCGGCGCAGAAAAAAAACGCCGCGCAGAAGTCGGAGCAAAATGCTTAAAGTTTTTTTTGCAGGGAGCCCGCAGTGTTCGGTGCCGGCTCTTGAAAAGGCGGCGGAATGCTGCGAAATTGCAGGCGTTCTTACAACGCCGCCCGCCGCCCGCAAAAGGTCTTCCGCGCTGATTCTTTCCGAAGCGGAAGCCGCGGCAAAGAGGCTTAAAAAAGAAGGAAAAATTCCTCCTGACGCGCCGGTGCTTTCACCTGAAAAAATTACTGATGAAACGCGCAAAGAAATTGCCGCGCAAAAGCCTGACATCTTGCTGTGCTTTGCCTACGGAAAAATCTTTAGCGAGAAGACTCTCTCTCTCTTTCCAAAAGGCGCGTTTAATATTCACCCGTCGCTTCTTCCGCGCTGGCGAGGCCCTTCCCCCGTTCAGGCGGCTATTCTTGCAATGGATAAAGAAACGGGTGTTACAATACAGCGCATTTCTGCTGAAATGGACGCAGGCGACATAGCCGCGCAGAAGACTGTTCCGCTTGACGGCACTGAAAGCGCGGGCGAGCTGCTTGAGCGGCTTTCTGTTATAGCGGCGGGCATGCTTCCCAACGTGCTTGCTGCAATCGAAAGCGGGACGCTGCAATGCGCGCCTCAAAGGGGCGAACCTCTCTTTTGCCGCCTTATTGAAAAGAAAGACGGTGAAATAGACTGGAGCGCTCCCGCCGCGGAAATAGACGCGAAGGTACGCGCTTTTTCGCCATGGCCCGGCGCCTTCACGAAACTTCCAGAAGGCAGGGGCATTTTATTCATACGAAAGGCGACCGTGTGCGAAGGCGCGGACAGCTTTCCCGCGGGCGGCGCGGGCGCGGTTTTCGCTTCAAAAAGCGGCATATTTGTCCACTGCGGCAGTGGAGTTCTTGCTATAGAAAGGCTACAACGCGAAGCAAAGGCCGAAATGGACTGGCGAGCGTTCCTGAACGGGAATAAGTCCTTTCTTCCCAAGCGTTTCGGAGACGATAAGGCATGAGATTTTTTGACTTTTTTCTGATTGATGTTTCAAATCTTACAGATAAATTCCGCGCTAACTCAAAAGTGATTCTTCGCACAACGCTTGCGGTTGTGCTGATTATGTGCGCGGCGTTTGCCATTGCTTTTTTTATGACCATTCAGGAGGCTGAAAAAGTTATGGTGCCGGAAGTGGAAGGCAAAGACCTTTCCGAGGCGCTGCTTGAAATGCAGGCAAAAGAACTTTATCCGCGAATCCAGCTCCGCTACTCTGACCGACAGGACGAGAGGGGGCGGATTCTAGAGCAGGACCCAAAAGCCGGGGCAATCGTCAAGGCTGGAAAGAGAGTTTCTCTTGTTGTAAGCCGCGGGGTTATCATAGAGCAGGTGGAAAATTTTATAGGGCAGAATATTGACGATGTAAGAATCAATTTACAGACGCTTTTCACGTCGGGCAGCGTTCCCCTACTTTCTGTCAGAGAGCCCGTGCTGTACAGGTTCAGTCCGGAACCGGCAGGCACGATTCTTGAGCAGGACCCTGAACCAGAAACGGCAATCACCGAGCCAATTCAGGTTTCCTTTGTTGTAAGCCGCGGCGCCGAAAACAATCAGGTAACCGTTCCTGCCATTACGGGAAGATCCATCGTGGAGATTATCTCGCTTATGGAGCAAACCGACCTGATTTTTAATTTTACCGCAAGGAATCCCCAACAGGGCGAGACAGCAGGAACCGTTGTATCGCAGCTTCCGGCAGGGGATACCCGCGTACCTGAATTCAGCGTAATAGACGCTGTAGTAGCGATGCCGGCTGTGCCTCCGAGCGGCTATGTGTATGGCATTTTCCGCGAAGAGCTTCCCGAGTATCCATATCCTTTCCAGATTACGCTTGACGTTATTTTGCCTTCGGGCGAAAGGCGCGAGTATGTGTCCGTAAGGCATCCGGGCGGGATTTTTTCTGTACCGTATTTGCTTCCCGAAGGCAGCATGATTTCGCTCAACGTGCTTAATAGAGAGACAAGGCTGTACGAAATTGCGCCGGCCATCACGGCACCGGCAGAAGAAAGCTATACTTTTTAAGTTTGAAAACACTGCCGCGCACAAAAAGCGGCATCAGGAATACATGAAACAGAGAGCTGCAAATTAGCGAATTGTAAAAAATAGGATAAGCCTGCCAAGACAGGCCGGCTCATCTTAAAGGGATTAAAAAACGGGAACAAGCTCCCCGTTGGGGTAGCGCTCGGCAATAAATGCGCGCATTTTTTCGCTTCTTAAAGCCGCTACAAGCGCCTGAATTTTCGGGTCGTTCTCGTTCCCTTCTTTAACCGCAATTACATTGACGTATGGAGAATCCGCTCCCTCAATAAAAAGCCCGTCTACGCTTGCAATGAGCCCCGCGGGAATTGCGTAATTGCCGTTAATTACAGCGGCATCAACATCGGCAAGAACGCGCGGAAGGGAGGCGGCTTCAATCTCGCGAAACCTCAAGCCCGTGGGGTTCTCTTCAATGTCAAGCGGGGTTGCAGTAATGCCGGCGGAACTTTTAAGCGTGATAAAGCCTGCGGACTGAAGAAGTAAAAGCGCCCTGCCTTCGTTTGTGGGGTCGTTCGGAATTGCTATAACGCCGCCTGCAATGTCGGCAAGGCTGTTCACCTTTCTGGAATAAACCGCCATCGGCTCAATGTGAATGCCGCCCGCGTTTGCAAGATGATAGCCGCGCTCATCGTTGAAAGAGTCCATGTAAGGCAGATGCTGGAAAAAATTAGCGTCAATTTGCCCGCTTTCAAGCGCTTCGTTCGGCGTAACATAATCCGTAAATTCGATAACTTCAAGCGAAATGCCCTGTGAGGCAAGATCATCCGCAATAAAATTGAGCATTTCGGCATGAGGGACAGGCGTTGCCCCCACGCGCAGCCTCTGCCCATCGCTGTCGCGCGAGCCACCCGCAAAAAGAGGCGCTGACAGCAAAAGCGCGGCTGCAAAAAATACAGCTATTGTTTTCTTCATTTTGTTCCTCCTTAAAAATTAAAGCGGTAATAAAAGTATTGTAGAGAAGCATAGCCTAATGTGCCTGCGGTTTTCAAGCTACCGCCGCGCCATGAGCTTAGTGCTTATCTTAGAGCCTGCAAATTGAATGATTTCTACAAGGACTAAAATCACAATGACGGCCGCCGCCATCACCTCGGGGCGAAAGCGCTGGTATCCATAGCGGATTGCAAGGTCGCCCAAGCCTCCGCCGCCAATAGCGCCTGCCATTGCGGAATAGCCAATCAAATTGATAATCGTAAGCGTAACGCCTGAAACCAGCGAGGGCATAGCTTCGGGGATAAGCACTTTGGCGATAATCTGGAAGTTTGACGAGCCCATTGCCCGCGCCGCCTGAATAATGCCGGGGTCAACTTCCTTTAGCGATGTTTCTATTATGCGCGCAACGAAAGGGGCTGCTGCGATTGAAAGCGGAACAATCGTTGCCGCCGTACCTATGCTTGTGCCAATAAGCACCCTTGAAAGCGGAAAAAGAAGAATCATCAGAATTAAAAAAGGAAAGGAGCGAAGCACATTCACAATCCTTGTAAGAACCTGATTAAGCACAGGCTTTGGCATAATGCCTGATGTAGGGTCTGTAACGCAGAGAAGCACGCCAATCGGAAGCCCCAAAATGAGCGAGAAAAAGGCTGAAGCGAAAACCATCGCGAGCGTTTGAACTGAAGCGTTTCCCACAAGCGTTAAAAGAGATGACATGTCCATTATTCCGCCTCCTTAGACTTTTAAGCCTTTTCTACAATAATGCCCTCGCCTTTAAGGTACTCGATCGCCTTTGAAAGCTCATCATCCGTGCCGGATAAATCCGCGATAAGAGTGCCTACAGGCTTGTCCGGAAGGTGCTGTATTCCCCCCGCGCGGATGTTGAATTCAATATCGAACTTTTTGGCAAGGCGGCTTAACACGGGCTCCTCTGTAAGATGCCCCGCAAAACGCAAAATGTATGCGCCGCCTTCATCTGACCAGCGCACAATATTCGCGCTGGTCTCTCCGCCTTTGCCAACAGCTTCCGTTGCGGCAGCAGAAGGCAAAAGGTTTGCAAGAAAATTCCTAGTAACCGCGCTCTTTGGGGCAGTGAAAATCTTTTCCACTGTTCCTTCTTCAACTACAGCGCCTTCGTCAAGAACCGCGACAAAGTCGCAGGCATCGCGCACAACTTCCATCTGGTGTGTAACAATCACTACGGTCAGGTTCATTTTGCGCTGAATTTCGCGGATTAAATCCAAAATGGAGCGCGTCGTGGCAGGGTCAAGGGCGCTTGTTGCCTCGTCGCAGAAAAGCACGTCGGGGCTGTTTGCGAGAGCGCGTGCAATGGCAATGCGCTGCTTCTGCCCGCCTGAAAGCCTGCTTACAGGAGAGTCCGCGCGGTCGGCAAGTCCTACAAGCTCAAGAAGGTTTTCTGTCCGTTCTTTAATCTGCGCTGACGGGACGCGGCAGATTTCAAGCGGATAGGCAATGTTCTTTGCGGCTGTTCTTGAAGAGAAAAGATTGAAATTCTGGAATATCATGCCAATCCGCCGTCGGCGGCTAATCAAGTCGCCGCCTTCAAGCGTGTCCACGCGCTCGCTATCATAAAACACGGCGCCTGAATCGGGCTTTTCAAGGAGGCTCATAAGGCGCACAAGCGTAGACTTTCCCGCCCCGCTTTTGCCGATAATCCCGAAAACAGAATTAGGCTCAATGGCAAGGCTTGCGCCGCGCACAGCGCGGATTTCCGCATTCACGCCAGTGTGGTATGTCTTTACAAGGTTTTCCAGAGTAATGCGCACGGCGGGAAGTATAAAAGCAATTGCGCCATCAGGTCAACGACAAACATGTAGCGCATTCTGCAATTTGCAGTCAATAACTGCCAGTAAAATTGACTTTAGCTCCGCTTTTCGCAATAATGAAGCGATGAAATCTTCTTTGTTTTTTCTTGCCATTTTGATTGCAGCGCTGATATGCGCGCCGTGCGCGGCGGCACCCTCCGCCGACATTTCCGCTGAAAGCGTTAGCCAAGAAGCAGGTTCCATACAGCAGGCGGCACAAAAAATGCCGCAGGAGCCGGAAGGTCTTGCGATTCTGCGCCGCGCTTATCCCGATGTTTCTTTTGATGCCGTCTATAACGATGCCCTCTCTGACTGGAAAATTACCGTTTCTGTTCCAGACGGAGATTCTGCAAGAGTGCAGGAGCTTTACTGGTGTGATGGGCGCATGATTCCTGAAGAAGAGCTTGCCAACCGCAATGAATACTGGCAGCTTATGTACAGGTACAACAATGAAACGCCTGACCCCGCAGATTTTACAGAAGAAGACATCGAGCGCATCAGGCAATTCAGCTCACCTGAAAACAGGAGAAATGGAGCATCCTCGCCCCAGTTTTTCTATGATTTGCTTTATGACTGCACAAGCCGTGAAAGGGTAGAACGGCATATTGTCAAGATTACTTTTCTTGGAAAACAGAGCAACGTTCACAGCCGAATTGTCAGCGTTCTTAAAAAAGTAGAAGAGGAAATTCTTGCAGCCGCTGAAACAGACAGCGAGGTCAGGGATTTTGTGCAAACGCTTGCAAGCGCCGATTCCTACAACTGGCGCGAAATACGAGACTCCGGCAACCGCTCGTTCCACAGCATTGGCATAGCGATTGACGTGCTGCCGCGCGGGTGGGGCTCAAAGAACATTTACTGGTCATGGCGGCGCGATGTCGACCCAGACAACTGGATGCTCCTCCCGCTAGAGCAGCGCTGGATGCCGCCGGATAAGGTTAGGGATATTTTTGAGCGCAACGGCTTTATCTGGGGCGGCAACTGGATTATATGGGACAATATGCACTTTGAATACCGCCCTGAAGTCATCCTGTTTGCAGAACAAGAAGCGGATTTAGAAGGATAACGTATAATATCTTTCGCAAATTCGAGTGTACAAAAAAATACACGGCAGTGCAGCCTCTGTTAGAATAGAAAAACCAGCAAATCTATAGGAGGAAACACACCGTGCCTGAGAACATCGTACAGGCAAATGAGGCTGCAAAGACAGTGGAGCGCGGCATAGAGGAAACGCTTGCCTATTATGATTTTCCGACTGAGCGTTGAAGGCATATACGCACAAACAAGAGAATGATTCTTACTTATAAAACGTCAGCCGCCGATTTACTCGCGCAGTATAAGCTATACTGATGAACAGTATAGCTTATACTGATTGAATCAGCCGTCGATTTACAAAACGTCAGCCGTCGATTTACAAAACGTCAGCTGTCGATTTTCGAAACGCCAGCAAGCGATTTGCGGATCGCGCAGCGTAGCTTCTAGCGAATCGCGCATTGAGCGCCTAAACATGGCCGCAGAGGAGACACAGCAAGGGCTTTGAGTTTTGTTCTAATGGGGCTTGCAAAAAAATTTGCGAAAGATTATTGACAGTATCTCTAAAGACGATGTTACGCTTTTCGAATCTCTCAAACTTTTACTGAAAAATAAATATTTCTTGCTGATCGCAGCCTTTACAGCTTCCCCTTTTGTGCCGAAAATAATTCAGGCGGAGGTTACAATGAAAACCTATTCGATTATGAGCGCAAAAGGCAATGACTATCTTTCCGTACTTAACGAAACCGAAGTCGGTTATATGGTGCGCATCTTCAAAGACGAGGACGGATACGAGAAAATCACTGACGACTTTATGAGCAGTGAGCTTTTTGAGATGTGTGTGCGGACAGGCTATCTTGTAGAAACAGAAGAGAAGAAAAAAGAAGCTACAGCCTGACAACGCGGTTGCCTTGCCGCATTCAGCGGCATGTAAAGCCCGCCTCAACAAGGAGGCGCGCGCATTCGTCTTTATCCCCTCTATCTACCCAGCGGATTTTAATGCCGCGGCGTTCCATTCGCCTGAACCATGTTTCCTGCCGTTTGGCAAAGCGGCAAATGTCTGTAAAAAGGTTCTGCCTATAAGAAGGGAAATCCGCGCCGCCTTGCAAATACCGCGAAGTATGGCGGTATTCAAGACCGAGCCTGTCAAGCCTTTCCCAAGAAATGCCGCCTTCCTCATGAACGCGCTTTACTTCTTCAATCAAGCCTAAAGCGAGGCGCTCATCAAGGCGCTTTTCTATCCTTTCTCTAAGCTCGCCGCGCGGAAAACGCACACCGATAATAAGCGGGCGAAAAATGCTTTTAAGGCTTTCGCCTTTTTCATTTTCGCGCATTGCTTCCCCGTTTTCTCCGCGGCAGGTTTTCGCAAGGGAGCATTCGGCTATCTCCACAGCGCGAATCATTCTCTCTCTGTCCGCTGTATCGTCTGGATGCACTTTTTCGCCCAAAGCGGCTTTCACGCAAGAGAGACGTTCAATGAGGGCGGCATCGTCAAGCTGTGAAAGGACGAGGCGAAGGGCGGGATTTTCGGGAACTTCGCTAAAGTTGTAGTCGCTTACAACGCTTTCAATGTAAAGCCCCGTCCCTCCCGCGACTATGGGAAGATGACCCCGCCCCAAAACGCCTTTAAGCGCCGCTGCAAAATCCCTCTTAAAGCGGAACACATTGTACTCGTCAGGCAGGGACAGTATATCTATTAAATGACAAGGAATATCGCCGTACTCGCTTAAGTCCTTCCCCGTTCCGATGTCAAGGTCATTATAGACTTGCCTTGAGTCAGCCGAGAGAACCTCGCCTGCAAAGGCTTTGGCAAGATGAACGGCAAGTGCAGTTTTGCCCGACGCGGTAGGTCCTAGCACCACAACAGCGTTAAATGGGGCATGCTCCTCTCCCGCCTTGCTTTCATGATTTTGCATATTAATGATGATAATAGGCTCAAAATCCTCAGCCTGTCTATTAATTGCGCCATCTGCCTGTTTATGTTAAAATGCTGGCATGAGTGCGAGAAAAAGACGCTCCATGCCCCGTGCGGCTTTTTTTTTATTAGCATTTTTGCAAGCTGCGAGCTTTCTCTTGCCTCTTCAGGCGCAGTCTGCGCAACGAAGGGAATTTACAGCAGCGGCTTCGGTGTTGACTGCGGCACGGACGCTCTCTCTTGAAGAAACAGGCGCTTGGCAAGAAATTATAAACCGCGCAGTCTTTTCTATATTCCGTGGCGCGGAGCTCTACCGCGGCGAAATTTCAATCAGGCTCACGGAAAATGAAAACGTTTCCCTCCGCTTTCTGCCCGGGGGGATTTTTGAACTTTCTACAGGGCTTTTGGATTTTATAGACAGCAGCATTCTTGATTCAGGCGATATTTCTTCTCGCAGGCTTCGGCAGCTTGATCTTGAGCGAGAGCGCATGCTCCTGCCTTTTATAGCCGCCGAAGCTGGCATTTTTGCCGCGGATGCCGAATTCAGGGCTTACCGCAGAATTGCAGCTGAAAGCGGGGCAGGCATAGCCCGTGAAGCCGCATCAGGAGCGCGGACTTTTGTCTTTGATATGGAAGAAACTCTTCAAGCGGACATCTGCGCGGAAGCAATTTTATACGCCGCCGGAGAATTTACGCCCTACAGCGAATGGCTTAAAGAGATTTTCACAGATGAAGCGGAAAACCCTGAGCTTAAAGATTATATCGCACGCTTTCCGGAATATAAATCCCGCGCGGCGGCTCTTGAGGAAGAGCTTGCCGATCCGCTAAACGGCGTGCAACAGCTTAAGCTTGTTCTTAACTCGCTTAAAACCGGCTTTAATATAACAGGCGCGCTTGTAGCGGCGGAAAACCTCGGCAACAAGCTGCCCGGCACTGTGTATATTGATAGGCTGAAAGCCCTTCTTGCGCACAGGGCATGGGAAGAGAGCCTTGCAGAAAGCGCAGGCGGGACCGGCGCGGCAGCCCTTTCCATGCTGCCTTTAAGCCAGCCGCTTGAGACAGAGCGCAGCAGCGCGCTTAAATCGCTGGCGGAGGGAATGCAGGACGGCTCGGCGCTTTTCGGCTTTCTGCCGCGCGCGCAAGTGGACTGGGAAGCGAGAACCGAAAGGTTCTATAGGCAGGCGCTTGAAGCATACGCGAATGTCGCGGCCGCGTACAGTGATTTTACAATTCAGTCCGCCCGCGCCTTTCTCGCGGCGCAAAAAGCCACAGATGAAGAACTTGCCGGCATTATTGCAGACGCGGCGGAAGCTGCGCTTATGGAGGCGGGAACATCTTCAATACTTGCCAGGACAAATTACGCGCGCCTTTTGTACCTAACTGGGCAGGATCTCGCGCTTTCAATTAGAATAATGGAAGGAATTTTTCCGCAGGCAGAAGCCGCGGGGAATGCTCAAATTCCTAGCAAAGAGTCTCTTTATTCCTATATTTCACCGGGCTTCCCTGGTGATTCCAGGCTTGCGCTTCTTTTCTACGCTGAAGCTGCCGCGTACTCAGGCGATAAAGATACGGCAGGGCGCGCAATCGCAGTAGTTATGGCAGATCCTGTCGAAGAAGGCGAAGGCGAAGGGGAAAAGAACACGCTACCAGGAGAAAACACTATTCTAAGATCAATAGCTCTTGGAGACGACTCGGAAACTGTGGAAGATATGTGGGGCCAGCCGGGTGAAATCGCTTTTAGCACGGAATCAGAAACATGGGCTTACCCTGAAATTATGGCGGAGGCAGTCTTTGTTCCCCTGCCGCAGTTTGATGCTGAAACAGGTCTTTCCGCTGGCATAACGCGGGTTTTGGTCGCAATCGGATTATGCACAGGTTCACCGGTGTCTTTCCCAGGCGATCTCCGTTGCGGCGACAGCATACAGGCTTTTGAGGAAGTGTTGGGTACTCCGGCTTATCGCGCGGATGACTTTCTTGTCTACTTTTACGATGGTATCCGCGTTAAACTCCGCGCGGCAAGAGACGGCACTGTGCGCTCATTTTTTATCTGCTTTTAATCCCTGAGCCGCTGTAGCCGCAGGAGCTATTAAAAGCACCCGCTGGCTCTGCGCTGCGGAAAGCCGCGGCGCAAAAGCAATACGGCAAGTAATAGTCAGGAAGAGAAGATGGAGTCAAGAACATCGTCCATTGTAAAAACACCGCTCTTCACCCGCCCTGTGCTGTCAGGGCGGCAGAGCCATTCAAGAGCATGAACCGCGCCAGAGGCAAAGCCCTCCCGATTGCGCGCTGTGTGCGTAAGCTCGATTGTATCCGCGGGGGAGTCAAAAATAACGGTATGCGTTCCCGGCATCGAGCCCGCCCGCAGGCTTGCAAGATGAAGCTCGGAACTTTCGGGCTTTCTTGTAAAAGAGTCGGTTACAAGCCTTGTCTTTCCCTTAAAATGTTCCATTACGCGACGAGCTATGTCAATGCCCGTGCCCGAGGGGCTGTCCGCTTTTTGGTTGTGGTGAACTTCAAAGACAGCGGGGTCGTATTCGCTTTCAAAGCGGGAAATCATGGCAGCCGCCGCGGAAACTGTCCTGTAAAAGAGATTTACGCCAATGGAAAAGTTGGAAGCGTAAAGCAAGCTCGTCTTGTTGAGAGAGACAAGCTCGGTAACTTCTTCAAGGCTGTCTCGCCAGCCAGTGGTGCCCACGACAAGCGGAATGCGCAAGGGAAGAAGAGCGCGTATATTCTCCACGACGGACGCGGGATGCGAAAACTCGACCACGCCTTCCGCACCTGACTTTTTAACGGCATCCGCCATCACTGCACGATCCGAAGTTATGCAAGACGCATCCGAAGCAAAAAGGTCCACCGTGCAGACGCACTCGTGCGAGCGACCGATGAGCGTTTTTTCTATCATGCGCCCCATTTTTCCGTAACCTACAATAGCGACTTTCATAAAGCCTCCCTGCAAAATTTCGCTTAAATATTTAGCCGTGCCCACTTTTGCCAGAGCGCGGGTTAAAGGCTGCAAAGCCCGTTTTCTCCAAAATACCTTTCGTGCAAAAGCCGTGTTACCGTGTCCGCCTCAGAAGAGCCGCAAATCATGCTGATATTCACTTTGGATGCGCCATGGCTTATCATCTGTATATTGACATTGTTCGCGGCTAAAACGTCAAACGTCGCCGCAAGGATTGCGCTTGACTGCCGCGCGTCGCAAATTACGGTAACAATCGCCATATTGCTCCTTATTTCGACCTCGGCGTACTCTTCTAAGTCCTTGCGCAACGCAGGAAAATCCACGCGCTTAAAGTCAACGGTAAGCGAAATTGAAACCTCCGACGTTGCAACGACATCAACGCTCACCCTGTGCCTTGCGAAAATGTCGAACACCTTGGCAAGAAAGCCGTACTGTCCGACCATTCGCGTGGAGACAAGGTCAACAAGAACCACGTTTTTTTTGCTGGTAATGGCGCGCACGGACAGCGGCGCCGTTACGTGGCTTGTAACGATGAGAGAGCCGGGCGCATCCGGGTTATAGGAGTTTTTGACACGCACGGGCGTGCCTGTTTGAATGCAAGGCTGCATTGAGCGCGGGTGCAAGACCTGCGAGCCAAAATAGGCAAGCTCCGCCGCCTCGTCATACGTCGCAACCGGAACGGTCTTTGCGGAAGGCACAATACGCGGGTCCGCAGTGAGTATGCCGTCAACATCCTTCCATGTCTGAACCTCGTCAGCGGCAAGGGCTGCCCCTATCACTGTTGCCGTTAGGTCACTTCCCCCGCGGCCTAACGTTGTAATAAAGCCGCCTGAATCTTTCGCGATAAAGCCCGTTACAATGGGAATGGCATGCCCGCCTGCGCTAGAGCAGTAATCGGCAAAAAAGCGGCGCAGCGCGCTCCAGGTTTCGGGGAGAAGGTCAGCCGAAGTATAGTTGGAATCCGACACAAAGCCCGCGTCCCATGCGTCGTAAAACTGCGCAGGCGTTCCTTGCGAATTCATGTAAGCCGCCATCATTCTTACAGAGAGGCGCTCGCCGAAAGAGACAAGATAGTCGCTTGAGCGGGGAGTGAGCTCTTTCAGCATGGAAATGCCCGTCAAAAGGGTGCGCAGCTCATCCAAAAGCGCGTCAAGCCCCTCGACGGAAACGCCAAGCTCTTGCGCGGTTTCCCTGTGAAGGCGCTCTATCGGCTCCACAGACACAATGCCCTTGAGGGCAAGCTCTGCTGAAGCCATGAGATTGTCAGTCGTGTCGCCCATCGCGGAAAGCACGACAATCGGGCGCTGCTCGCGGTTTTCTTCTATTATAGAAGCCACGCGGCGCATTCTTTCCGCGTTGGCAAGCGAAGAGCCGCCGAATTTCATTACAACCATCGCGCTCAAAACTATAGCAGTTTTGCCCTCCTCCCGCAAGGCGGGCATTTTATAGCTAAAGAAAGAGAGCCGCTCTTTCAAGCGTAATTCAAACACAATTACTGCCGTAATTTAGACACCAATCTGGCGCAGATTGGTGTTTGAAAAATCGCCGTTCTTGCGCCGAAAAAGCCGCTGCCTGCCTGCCGGCAGGCAGGCTTGCATTGCCCTAATCTCTTGACACCCCTGCGCTCTCGTGCATACTGTAACGTGCACAATAATTCTGTGCCTGCATCCTTTCAGGCTACAGGAAATATTACAATCAAGGAGATTTGAAATGAAAAACTTTCGTTCGTGCTTAGTGTTGGCTGCATGTACAGCGCTATGCTTCAGTTGTGCGACAACAGACAAGGATTCCATCGGAGTTGTCTCTACAGCTTATGGCGATGCCATGGGTGTACAGGGAGAAGCCTACAAAGACGTTACGTTGTTCAAGGGTGTCCCCTATGCAGCTCCCCC
This sequence comes from uncultured Treponemataceae bacterium, assembly GCA_964509415.1. GTDB lineage: Bacteria > Spirochaetota > Spirochaetia > Treponematales > Treponemataceae > Avitreponema. The sequence continues at coordinate 47 of CAZDXD010000026.1, read as the reverse complement.
TGTTGGCGATTTGCGCTGGAAAGCGCCGGAAAACCCTGAAAGCTGGG
>CAZDXD010000025.1:0-14227 GCA_964509415.1 uncultured Treponemataceae bacterium | reverse complement strand
TTTACTTTGTGGCGAGGAATCAGCCGCTAAAGGTGGCTCCCGCATTCAGCAATGTAGGGCTAGGTTGCGCGCAACAGAACGAGGACAGCCTCTACGGGTCAAAGGAGCACCCCTACTGTCCTTTTACAGCGTACTCATGGAATAACGATGCAAGCGCGAACGGCTACGGCCTTGACGAAACGGGTCTCACATGGGATGAGTTTTTACAGACGGATGAAGGCAAGGCGCTTGAAATGCAGCTTAAAATGTCATCGCCCATTCCGTATCTTGCGGACGGCAAAGACGGTGTCGCGCCTTACTGGTATGTGCGGCACGGGCTTCGTGACAGGGACACTTCTTTTGCCTTGCAGACGGTTCTCTACCATGCCATCAGGGGCAACAGCGCTGTGAGGGACATTAATTTCCTTTTTACGTGGCTTCAGCCCCACTCAGGCGACTATGACGTGCAAGAAGCCTACACTTGGCTTGAGGACGTTTTGGTCGATTTTGATCATTAGCTACAGTCTAGGGTCGTTCAGTAGAGATTTTGCACAGCAAGAAGCACAGCATACGCAAGCAGTGTGCTTCTTGCTTTACTATAATAGCTAAAGCCTAGGTTTAGCTCTTAGCTCTTTCCGCATTATCTTGCCGCTTATCGTTTTAGGCAGCTCGTCAACAAACTCGATTATGCGGGGATACTTGTACGGCGCGGTTATCTCCTTTACAAAACGCTGAATGTCAACAGCCAAGTCATCGTTGCCGGGCTTGTAGTCGGCAGTAAGCACGATTGTAGCCTTCACCACCTGTCCCCGCACGGGGTCGGGCTCTCCGGTAACGGCGCACTCAAGGACAGCGGGGTGCTTCATAAGGACGCTTTCAACTTCAAATGTGCCAATCCGGTAGCCTGAGCACTTTATAACGTCATCGCAGCGGCCGACAAACCAATAGTCGCCGTCCTCGTCTCTCCACGCTTGATCGCCTGTAAAGTAATAGCCATCGTGAAAGGCCTCCGCCGTCTTTTCGGCATCCCCATAATACCCGCAAACAAGACCAGGAAAACGCCCCTCGCTTTCGGGGAACTTCTCCTTGTCTAGCTTAAAGCAAATTTGGCCTACAACGGCGTTCCCCAGTTCGTTGCCGTCCTCGTCAAGCAAGCGAATGTCGTGGTAAGGCGCCGGCCTGCCGATTGAGCCGGGCTTTATCGGCCTGTCCCCAAAATTGAAAAGGCAAACCGTAGTCTCGCTCTGCCCAAATCCCTCCATTATCTCATGGCCTGTAAGCCGCTTCCATTGGTTAAAGACTTCTTCTGAAAGAGGCTCGCCCGCCGTTGAGCAATGCACTAATGAGGAAAGATCATAGCCTGAAATATCCTCTTGTATTAAAAAGCGGTAAATTGTAGGCGGTGCGCAAAAAGTCGTTACCCGGTGCTTTTGTATTTGGTCAAGAAAATCAACGGGCTTAAAGCGCGAGTGGTAGTCGTAAACAAAAAGAGCTGTTTCGCAAATCCACTGCCCGTAAAGGCGCCCCCATGAGGTTTTAGCCCAGCCCGTGTCAGCTACCGTAAGGTGAAGACCGCCCTTTTGCACGCGCTGCCAGTACTTTGCAGTTGTGATGTGCCCCAAAGGATAGAGGAAATTGTGAATGGCAAGCTTAGGGTGGCTCGTTGTCCCTGAAGTAAAATAGCCTAGCATGTAATCGCTGTTAGAGGACACCTCGCCTCTTGGAAGCTTAGGAAATGGCGGCGCGCTTTCGCAGCCTAGAACAAAATCAACCCAGCCTGAAGGCAAAGCCTCAATAGGCTTGTCAACGCCAAACTCATTCACAAGGGCGCAAGTCTCAAGCGTGGGGGACTCCGCACGAGATTCTTCAATGTGCCTTACAACGTCAGGGACGTTCACAGCGACAATCATCTTGATGGAGGCAGCGTTGTTCCTGTAAACCAAGTCTTCCTTTGTGAGCATATGCGTCGCAGGAATAGCCACCGCCCCTATCTTATGGAGGGCAAGGATCGAAACCCAGAACTCATAGCGCCTCTGCAAAATGAGCATGACAAAGTCGCCTCGCTTTATGCCGTGCTGCATGAAGAACGAAGCTGCCTTGTCTGACCTTTCTTTTATTTGTCTAAACGTAATCTCGCAATAGTCGCTCTCATCGTTTGTCCAGACAAGCGCGCGAGCATCGGGAGTGCGATCCGCGATTACATCCATAACATCGTAGGCAAAGTTAAAGTTATCGGGAATTTTAAGCTTATAGTTTTCTATAAAGTCCTTATAGGATGAAAACTCAGTGCGCTCTAAAAATGCTTCTTCCATGTTCGACACCTACCATTCGGCTAAAACTGTCAAGCGCCAACCGCTTGAATCTAAAAAAGATTAAAGAATGACCACCAAAAACCTGCAGCGCTTGTCATCAGCGTTTTGCATTCCGTGCGGCTTTGAAGAATCAAAATAGAGCGCATCGCCTTCTTTAAGAAGAATCTCGTTTCCGTCAATTACAATGCGCAAGGAGCCCTCAATCACATAATTGAACTCCTGCCCCGGATGCGTTGTATAGTGGATTTCCGAAATGTCGCCAGGGTTAATCGTAACAAGGAAGGGGTCGGAGTTCCTGTTTGCAAAGCCGTATGCAAGCGACTCATAATGGTAATCCGCCCGTCTGTTTACGGCAATGCCCTTGCCCTTTTCGGTTACAAAGTAAGAGACAGGATGCGGCTCCTCCCCTGAGATAAACGAGGTTAAATCAACGTTGTACTTCTTGCCCATGCAAAAAAGCACGCTCAAAGGAATGTCAACCTCCCCCGACTCAAAGCGCATATATTCTTTCGGCGAAATGCCGCATACGTTGGCGGCAGTTTCAATCGATATGTCAAGCATATCCCTAAGTCCTTTAAGCCTGTCGGCTACAGCTTTGATTTCCGCATTCATTTCCCTCTCCTTATCCGTTTTCAGTTTTTCTCGCGAATATCCCGTCGCTTTATCTTTCCGCTTATTGTCTTGGGTAGCTCATCTGTAAACTCAACTATCCGCGGGTACTTGTACGGCGCGGTTGTTTCCTTTACAAAGCGCTGAATGTCTTTTTTAAGCTCATCATCGCCCGGCTTAAACGATTCCGTAAGCACAATGGTAGCCTTTACAACCTGCCCGCGAATCGGATCGGGGGCGGCGGTTACGGCGCACTCAAGAACGGCAGGGTGCTGGATAAGAACGCTTTCTACCTCAAACGTGCCGATTCTGTAGCCTGAACACTTTATAACGTCATCACTTCTTCCTGTAAACCAAAAAAAGCCATCTTCATCGCGCCAGGCAGTGTCGCCAGTAAAATAATAGCCGTTGCGGATTACCTCGTCGGTTCTTTTTTTATCGCGAAAATAGCCCAAGAAAAGACCGGGGAACGTTGCGCGACCGTTGTATCTTCCGTAGCCGCGCCCCTTGCCGCCCGCAAGCGGAAAGGCAATTTCTCCGACCTCGCCATCTTCGCATTCCCTGCCCTCGTCATTTAGAAGCACGCAGTTGTAATAGGGCGCGGGCTTTCCGATAGAACCGGGCTTTACACCTTCGTCTCCAAAATTAAAAAGCGAAAGCGCGGTTTCAGTCTGCCCGAAGCCTTCTTTTAATTCAAGACCGGTTAGCTCTTTCCAGCGGTTAAACACTTCTTCGGAAAGAGGCTCGCCTGCGGTAGAGCAATGCTCAAGGGAAGAAAGGTCAAAGCCTGAAAGGTCTTCCTGAATTAAAAAGCGGTAAATTGTAGGCGGCGCGCAAAACGACGTGATTTTGTATTCTTCAATTTTATGGATAAGGTCGATCGGCTTAAAGCGCGCGTGATAATCGTAAATAAAAACAGCGCATTCGCAAATAAGCTGCCCGTAAAGCTTGCCCCAAACAGCCTTGCCCCAGCCCGTGTCCGCAACAGTAAGATGAAGCCCGCCTTTTTTTACCTGTTGCCAGTACTTCGCCGTAACAATGTGCCCTAGCGGATAAGTAAAATCGTGCGCCACAAGCTTAGGGTGATTTGTCGTGCCCGATGTAAAATAGGCAAGCATTATGTCGTAATTGTCGTTAATTTCCGCGCGCGCGGGCGGGTTAAAAGGCGCGACTTCCTCAAGACCCTTTGCAAAGTCAATCCAGCCATCAGGCAAGGGAACAGCGGAATGCTCCGTGCCGTTAGGAGAAGTGAATGCCGTGCCAAACGGGAGATCAATGCCGAAGCCGTTTACCGCAATTCTTATTTTCAATGTCGGAGAGGCAGGAAGGCTTGAGTCAACGTGCTTTATAATGTCGCCGTCATTAACCGCTACAACAGCCTTAATGCTTGCCGCGTTGCAGCGGTATTCGATATCCTCCCGCGTAAGCATGTGCGTTGCAGGGATTGCAGACGCGCCGATCTTGTGCAGCGCGAGAATCGAAATCCAAAACTCATAACGGCGCTGCAAAATAAGCATTACCATGTCGCCGCGCCTAATTCCGCAAGAGCTAAAAAACGAAGCCGCCGCGTCGGTGCGCTTTTTTATTTCCGCGTATGTAAACTCGCAAAAGCAGCCTTCGTCATTTGTCCAAACAAGGGCGCGCACGTCCGGCGCTTTTTCCGCAAGCGCATCCATTACATCGTAGGAAAAATTAAAATTTGCAGGGATATTTACCCTGTAATTCCTAAAAAAATCCTCGTATGAATCAAATTCCGTTCTAGGCAGAAAAACTTCTTCCATAATTCAAACTATCACCGCAAGAAACTTGGCATCTTTGCCGCCTTCGGCCTTCATGCCGTGCGGCTTTGTAGCATCAAAATAAAGGCTATCGCCCTCTTCCAAAAGCATTTCCTTGCCATCCACAATAATGCGCATTGAGCCTTCAATCATGTAATTGAACTCGTGACCCGGATGCGTGTTAAAGTGAATTTCCTCGTTGTCGGGCGAGACAGTAACGGTAAAAAATTCCGCCTTGCGGCTAATAAAGCCGTGCGCAAGCGCCTGATACTTGTAATCAGCGCGCCGCTCGACAGACAAGCCCTTTCCCTTTTTTGTAAGGAAATATGAGCGCATATGAGGCTCATCGCCCGAAATCAGCGTTGTAAGCTCAATACCATATTTTTTCGCCATGCTGTGCAGAACACTCACGGGAATATCCTTTGTGCCGGATTCGTATTCCAGATATTCGTCAGTCGCAATGCCGCAAACCTTCGCGGCTTCTTCCACAGACACGTCAAAAACATCCCGCAAGCCTTTTAGCCTGTCGGCAACCGCTTGCAGCTCTTCACTCATCCCAATCCTCCGTTCAATTCAGATTTCTCAAAGCAACAAAAGCCTATTCTAGCCCGAGTACTTCTTTTCTATATTTTGTGCCAATTTCAGTCAGCTTGAATTTCTGTATTTTGCCGGAACCTGTCATCGGAAACTCGTCCATAAACATAACAAGCTGCGGTATTTTGTACTTGGCGATTTTTCCGCGGCAGAACTCAAGCACGTCTTCTTCGGCAAGCTTTTTACCCTCATGCAAAATGATGAAGGCTCCTGTAATCTCCCCTAGCCGCTTGTCTTTTACAGCCGCCACCTGCACGTCACGAATTTCCGGCATTTGGGAGAGGAACTCCTCAATTTCACGCGGGTATATGTTTTCCCCGCCGCGAATAATCATGTCCTTAATGCGGCCGGTAATCCTGTAATAGCCCTGCTCGTCCTTAACGCCAAGGTCGCCAGAATGGAGGAAGCCATTGGAGTCAATAATTTCCGCTGTAGCCTCCGGCATTTTGTAATAGCCTTTCATTATGTTGTAACCGCGACAACACATCTCCCCCTGAACACCTACGGGGCACTCCTCGTTTGTTTCAGGGTCAAGCACTTTAACCTCGATATCAGGAAGCTCCTTGCCTACAGTTGTCGCGCGAATTTCAGGCGGGTCGTCCGTGCAGCTCTGCGTCATGCCGGGTGATGTTTCTGTCAAGCCATAGACGCTCGTTATTTCCTTCATGTTCATCTTGTCCATCACTTGTTTCATAAGCTCAACGGGGCAGAGAGAACCTGCCATAATCCCCGTTCTAAGCGTTGACATATCAAACATGCTGAACATCGGATGGTTCAATTCCGCGATGAACATTGTAGGAACGCCGTAAATTGCGGTGCATTTTTCCTTGTGAATAGACGCGAGCGCAAGGAGCGGATCAAAGCTTTCAAGGAGCACATGCGTTGCCCCGTGCGTCAAGACTGCCATTACGCCAAGCACAATGCCAAAGCAGTGAAAAAGAGGAACGGGAAGACAAACGCGCTCGGCGGAAGTGTACTTCATGCACTCACCGATTGAAAAGCCGTTGTTTACGATATTGCGGCTAGTAAGCATTACGCCTTTCGGGAAGCCTGTCGTGCCCGATGTGTACTGCATGTTTACAACGTCATCGCAGGTTACTTCCACTTCGATTTTGCGGATAACATCCATGTCAACGTGGTTGCCTAAAAGCAAAAGCTCAGGCGTGGAATAAAAGCCGCGGTGTTTTTCAGGTCCCATGAACACAACGTTTTTAAGATAAGGAAAGCGCTTTGACTTCAAAGTGCCGCGCTCGTATTCATCAAGCTCGGGCACAAGCGCCCGTATCATGGATACATAGTTTGAGTCCTTTATGCCGTCAGAGAGAACGAGCGTTGTAATGTCGGACTGCTTTACAAGATATTCAAGCTCGTGCAGCTTGTAGCTTGTATTCACAGTAACCGCTACAGCGCCAAGCCGCGCGCAGGCAAACATATAGGTAAGCCAGTCAGGGACATTCGTTGCCCAAATGCCGAGATGGTCGCCCTTGCGCAACCCAATAGAGTAGAGCCCGCGCGCAAGGTCATCAACCCGACTATCAAACTCCTTGTATGTAAAGCGCAAGTCGCGGTCGGCGTAAACCATGAACTCTTGGCTGGGGTTCTCCGCCGTTTTCTCGCGCAAAACTTGGTTTAGAGAAAGCTCAATCATAGCCGTATCAAGCCTCAAACCGGCGTGTAAATGACAGCGAGGATTTTCGCGCTCCCGCCTACAGAATGTACATGGTGCGAAACAATCGAATCGTAATAAATGCTGTCGCCGACATTCAACCTGTATTCGTCTTTTCCGTAGAGAATCTCGACAGTGCCCTCAAGCACATAAATAAATTCCTCGCCCTCGTGGGAAGAAAGCTTAACGTCCTTACCAGAAGGCTCGTAAATGTCGATGACAAACGGATCCATATGGCGATCAGCCTTGTTATGCGCGAGCGAAAAGAAATCAAGGTCGGAAGAGACAGCGTTGTTTCTCTCGGAAAAACGCACAACATTTTTCTCTCTCTTTTCATCATGCTCAGCGCCCGCCCTATTCACTACAGGACCGAGCTGCTCCTGGTCATCCATGAACGTGCCAAGCCTTACGCCGAGCACGCGCGCAATCTTAATAAGCGGAGTAAGACCCGGAATAAGCTCGCCCTTTTCGATATTCTCAATGCTTTCCGCGCTAAGACCTGAGCGCTCGGAAACATCCTCAATGCTCAAGTTTCTGCTTTCGCGAATAAGATTCATTTTGTTGCCAATTCGGTTTTTTTCAGCCATACGTTGCCTCCGCTTAAAAGTTAATGCCCGCAAACACCGGGCGCATGGATTTAGCTTATAATCCTAGATTTAGCCTGCAATTTCGTAGTCTTTTTGAAACGCCGTTTCTATCGTGGCAATATTAATGGAATTGAATTTTTTATTCCTTGAAGAAATTGCCTCGTCAAGAGCGTACTCAAACGACTTTACGCCAACCATTCCCGGCACAGCCTTCGCAAGGCAACCGAGAGCCGCCATATTAACGCCGCGCTCGTTTCCGCAGGAAGCGGCAATATCGTTTGCGGGAAGAGCGAGCGTTCTAATATCCTGCCGCGAGGGCTTTGTGTCTATAAGGGAGCTGTTGTAGATTAAAAGCCCGCCTGGTTTAATAGCAGGCTCAAACTTGGCCATGGAAGGCTTATTTAACGCTACAACAACATCAGGATGCTCAATTACGGGAGAGGCGACTTCTTCGTCAGAGACAATGACAGAGCAGTTTGCAGTGCCCCCGCGCATTTCAGCCCCATACGAAGGAATGTGCGATACATTTTTATCCTCGCTCATTCCGGCAAGGGCAAGAATTTTTCCTGCAAGGATCACGCCCTGCCCGCCAAAGCCCGCGAAAATCACTTCTGTAGTCATACTACCCTCCTGTCAGTCTTGCATAATAAGCGCATCATGCGCCTGCGGAAACAACGCCGCTTTTCGGGCTTGCCGCTTCAGGAATAACGCCAGCTGGAACATCGCGCAAAACGCCGAGCGGATAATAAGGCTCCATTGCGGTTTTAACCCATTCAGCGGCTTTCACGGGCGGCATTCCCCAGTCTGTAGGGCACATCGAAAGAATTTCCACAAACGAATAACCCTTTCCTTCTTTTTGATAAGTAAAAGCCTTTTTTATTGCAGCCTTTGTCTTGTTAATATGCTGCACATCGTAGACGGCACAGCGTTCAATGTATTTAGGCTCGACAAGCGTGTTAAGCAGCTCGGCCGCGCGTATGGGATAGCCGACATCAAGCGCGTTGCGTCCGAAAGGCGTTGTCGTTGTAACTTGGCCTACAAGAGTTGTAGGCGCCATCTGCCCGCCTGTCATTCCGTAGATTGCGTTATTCATAAAGATTACCGAGATATTTTCGCCCCTGTTGGCCGCGTGGATTGTCTCGGCTGTTCCAATGGCAAGAAGGTCGCCGTCTCCCTGATAGCAGATTACAATCTTGTCTTTGTGAACGCGCTTAAGTCCTGTAGAAACGGCGGGCGCGCGCCCGTGAGCGGCTTCAACGGTGTCAACATCAATGTAATTGTAAGCGAAAACCGCGCACCCCACTGGAGCTACAAAGATGACATCCTGCTGAATCCCCATCTCGTCAATAACCTGCGCAATCAGCTTGTGCACAATCCCGTGTCCACAACCCGCGCAATAGTGCGTTTTTGCACTTTTCATGGATTTTGGAAAACTATAAACCTTAGACATAGCTTTTTACCCTCTCCAGAATAACATCGAGCTTTGGAATAATGCCTCCGGGCTCGCCGTAAAAGTCAATCTGCTCCTTTGCCTTGCCGCTGTAAAGGCGCACGTCCTGCACCATTTGCCCCATGCTCATTTCTACTGTGAGCACCTTCTTTGCGGACGAGCAGGCTTTTTCAATTTCAGCTTCGGGGAAAGGCCAAAGCGTTATCGGGCGGAAAAGGCCAGCGCGGACTCCCTCGCTGCGTAAAAGCGTTACCGCCTTTTTGCACACGCGCGCCGCTGTGCCGTAGGCGCAGAGTACAAAGTCAGCGTCGGAGCAAAGATAGTTTTCAGCCCTTGCTTCGCTTGCGGCGATTTTCTTGTAATTCTCTGCCAAGTCGCAGACATGGCGCGCAAGATATGCATCGTCCCGTCCAAGCCTTAGGGACGCTATAATATGAGATTCGCGGTCAGGGGTTTTCCCCGAAAGCGTCCACGGCTTAGGCGGAATATCCGTAACTTCATCGGGGATAACGCAGGGCTCGGACATCTGACCGAGGTAGCCGTCGCCTAAAATCATAACGACAACGCGATACTTGTCGGCAATTTCAAATGCCTTAACCGTATAGTCCGCAAGCTCCTGCACAGTGCCCGGCGCAATTACAACAACGTGATAATCGCCGTTTCCGCCGCCGCGCGTTGCTTGGAAATAATCGCCTTGAGCCCCTGAAATATTACCCAACCCCGGCCCACCGCGCATCATGTTGACAATTACAGCCGGAAGCTGCGCGCCTGACAAATACGAAATGCCTTCCTGCTTCAATGATATGCCGGGCGATGAAGACGAAGTCATTGCCCTTGCGCCCGCAGCAGCGGCGCCAAGCACCATGTTGACAGCAGCGATTTCGCTTTCAGCTTGAAGGAATGTGCCGCCAACCTCTGGCAAGCGCCTTGCCATATATGCCGGTATTTCATTCTGCGGCGTAATGGGATAGGCAAAGTAAAAGCGGCAGCCGGCGCGGATAGCGGCTTCTCCTATAGCCTCGTTTCCCTTCATTAGTATTTTCTTGCTCATAGCTTATTCCTTTTCGATTTCGATGGCGGCATCGGGGCACATCACTGCGCAAAAAGCGCAGGCAATGCACTTGCCCTCATCGGTACACACGGGAAAATGCACGCCCTGCCCGTTCGTATCCTCCGACATGCAAAGAATGCCTTTGGGGCACGAGCCGATGCACAGAGCGCAGCCTTTACAGCGCTCGACATCAATAACAGGTTTACAAGCAGCCACGGCAGCCTCCTCATTATAAATTTCTCAAAGCCTTGTCCTGGAGGCTTAAAGGATCGAAGTGCAGTATACTAAACCAGAAGATATTAGGCAATAGACACAGGCACCTTTTCTGCATTTTTACTAAAATTTATGCAAAATAGTTAAACGAGAGCTTAAATGCTGGGGTTGTGTGGGCGGCAGGAGACTGCCTGCCAGTACCGCCCTACCTCGCCTGCCCGCCAAAGGCGGACAGGTCAGGCTCTAGCGGAGAAGGCGGGCGATGGCTTACGATTTGGTAAAAATGAAGTCTTGATAGTTAAGCTGGGTGCTACTTATCACGGTAATAGTACCTACACTATAACCATCCATGTAGAGATATATGTATCCGTTGACATACTTCCAAGTACCATAACTCGCAGTTGTACCATTGACGGAATATGTCCAAGATGATGATGTGAATTTTAAAGAATAAGTCATTTTTACTCCACTTGCTGTAATTGAATATGAATATGTGCCGTAAAAGTCAGATGCGCTGTAGCCCCCGCTGCTGACGTCGGTGTCAGTAATGCTTTGTCAAGTGTTTTTTGCGGTTTTTTGATATTTTTTTTGGGATTTAGTGGGGTTAGTTTCTTAGTTGTCTAGTATCTTAGTTGTCTAGTGACTGGGGAGTAGCAAGAAGTATTGAAAGGGCAAAGTCCCCTCCTTGCTCTACCCCAGCAACTAGAAAACTAGGAAACTAATCCACTAGACAACTAATCCACTAGAAAACTAAACCGTCCGTAATTCAGACACAATTACGGCGACAATTCAGATACATTTGTGGCGACAATTCAAACACACATACGCTCGTATGACTATCATGCATACGTACGTATGACTGTTGCAAAAATCGCCGTTTTTCAGACACATTTACGGCGGTAATTCAATCGCAATTACGGCCGTAATTCAGGCACATTTACGAGCGCAATTCAGTTGCATTTGCGCCGGGAAGCGAGGCACAAGAGCAGCGATTTTGCAACTTTCACCCTGAAAGGCGACGCTCGGCATCTAAAATCAGCTTATACTCAAAGGAGTCGGTGAGCGCAAGCCAGCTTGCTTCAATCATGTCCGTAGAAACGCCGACCGTAGACCACACGCGCTCGCCGTCGCTTGTTTCTATAAGGACGCGCACTTTCGCCGCGGTCGCGCTTGCGGAATCAAGCACCCTCACCTTAAAATCGGTAAGCCTTATATGCTTTACGGAAGGGTAAAAGCGGCTCAAAGCGCGCCTAAACGCCGCGTCAAGGGCATTTACAGGTCCCCTGCCCTCGCCTGCGGTAATCGCAATCTCGCCGTCTACCTCAATCTTTACCTGCGCAAACGAGGTGCAGCTGCCGTTGGAAGCGGCAGGCTCGTCAATCACCTTGTAATAATGCAGCTTGAAAAAGGGACGATACCTTCCCATGTTTCTGCGCACAAGAAGCTCAAAGCTGCCGTCCGCCGCTTCAAACTGATAGCCTTCGCATTCAAGCTCCTTGATTTTGCCGATAATCTGCGCCGTGATTGGGCTTTCTTTTGTTGCAGAAGGGTCGAATTTTCTTATTTTGTCGATTATCGCGCTTCTCCCCGACACTTCGCTTAAAAGAAAGGAACGCTCGTTGCCAACGCTTTCAGGGGAAATCTGCTCGTATGCAAGCGGGTTTTTGTGCACAGCGTCAACGTGCATGCCCGCCTTGTGCGTAAACGCGCTTATGCCGACAAATGGCATGGAGTTTCCAAGCGTTATGTTCGCGACCTCCGCGATATACCGCGCGGTAGGCGTTAAAAGGCTCAAGTGCCCTTCTGGAAGGCACTTCAAGGCGCATTTAAGCTCCAAAACGGGGATAATGCTTGAAAGGTTTGCATTGCCGCAGCGCTCGCCAAAGCCCAAAAACGTGCCCTGCACCTGCGAGGCTCCCGCCTGTACCGCCATGACAGAAGCGGCTTCCGCCATATTAAGGTCGTTGTGGCAGTGAATGCTTATCGGCAGCGCAAACTGCCCCGACACTTTAGCCGTAATCTCCGCTATTGTCTGCGGGAGAGTGCCGCCATTTGTGTCGCAGAGAGTGAGGCACTCCGCTCCCGCGTTTGCTGCCGCCTCAAGCGTTGAAAGCGCGTAGTCTGGGTCGGCGCGGTAGCCGTCAAAGAAATGCTCCGCGTCGTAAATAACCTTGCGCCCGGCGGCTGAAAGATAGCGCACCGTGTCGGAAATCATCGCGATATTCTCTTCGCGCGTCGTTCGCAGAATCTCCTTTACCTGAAAATCCCACGCCTTGCCGAAAACGCAAACGTATTCCGTGCCGGCTGCAAGCAGGCTTTCAAGGCTCGCATCGTCTTCGGCTCGCATGCCTTTTCTGCGCGTAGCTCCAAAGGCTACAACCTTCACGCTTTTAAGCGGAACCTTCTTGATTTCCGTGAAAAACTCCATGTCCTTGGGGTTAGAGCCTGGGTTTCCCGCCTCGGCAAAAGAAATGCCAAGCTCGTCAAGCGCGCGGACAATGTAAATCTTGTCCTGTAGCGAAAAGCTCACGCCCTCTCCTTGAGCCCCATCGCGCAGTGTGGTATCGTAAATTTGCACAAATCTGGAAGTGAGATTATCGCTCATTTTTCAAGCCTTCCCCGCCCGCGTTCTTAGGCCTTTTAGCGTCTTTCTCTCAGCAAGGTCATACATAGATCATCGCGTTGACAGCGGAAAGGTATGACTTGATGCTGGCTGCAGCTATTACTGCCTTCCCAGTACCATTACGCCAAGGATATTCGCGGTAGAGTTTATCTTAAGCGCATTTCCAATAGCAGCGCGGTCAAACGAGCCGAGGAAGCGCGCCTTAATGCCGAGTGCCGCTGCCGCAAGATAAGCGTTCTGCGACATTGCGCCTGTCGCCATTTCTGCAAACCCCTGCCCGCCAGCTGCATCGGTGCCGACAAAAACCAAGACGCATGGCGCAGTTTTTGCAAAATCTTGGCTTACGGCGTTGCGAAGAATGTTTCTGCCGGCGTTGATTTCGGCAAGCTCGTTATTTTCCCAGCTGTAGAGATATGCGCCGCTTCCAAGCAGCACATACACGGAAACATAGGGCTCGCGTCCCATAGCCATTGGCACAGTCCAGCCCCTAGGCTCTCGGTTTTTCCCCGTTGCAGACCAGAGGACAGTCGAAAGCTCATTGAGCGTCAGCTCTTCATTCGCAAAGCTCCTCTGCGCGGCAGAAGCGCGGTTAGAAAGCGCCTCAAAGAGCGGCATTCCGCCGCTTTTCTGCGGCTCCGGCAGAGCAATTGGCGCGGCAAAGGCGCATAACGACGCAGCGATTACAAAAACTGCGGCTAAAGTTGAAATTTTCTTCATAAGGAAACCCCTCCTAGCAAAAAATTATATTTTCTTTTCCTGCAAATTGAAAGCCTTATTTTTAGCGCGATACTCCCCAGAAAGGATGCGGTCCGCCCACTCCTCATAAGAAAGATACCACCGCACCGTGCCGCGCAAGCCCTCCTCAAAGGTCATCTTGCGCTGCCAGCCTAGCTCATCGCGTATTTTAGAGCAGTCGATGGCGTATCGCCTGTCGTGACCGGGCCTATCCTTCACAAAGTGGATTGTCTCGCATATTTCGCTTGCGCTTTTGCTGCCAAGCCCCGCCGCCGCCATCTCTTCCGCCTCAATTTCAATTAGCTTGTTCACAAGGCGGATATTCTCCCACTCGTTCTCTCCGCCAATGTTGTACTTTTGCCCTAGCCGCCCCCTTTGCATAATCTGCCAGACCGCGCGGTTGTGGTCTTCAACATAAATCCAGTCGCGCACATTCTTGCCGTCGCCATAAACAGGGAGCGGCTCGCCGCGCGTGATGTTCAAAATCATTAATGGAAGAAGCTTTTCCGGAAACTGAAATGGCCCGTAGTTGTTAGAGCAATTAGAAAGCGTCGCGGGGAGGCCATAGGTGTGAATGTATGCCGAAACAAGATGGTCGGCGGCCGCCTTGCTTGCGGAGTAAGGACTGCG
>CAZDXD010000024.1:0-14390 GCA_964509415.1 uncultured Treponemataceae bacterium | reverse complement strand
CAGTGCGGCTCAATAGCGGGCACAGCATGCCGCTTATAGGGCTTGGCACTTGGACATTGCGCGGCAAGGTTTGCGAGGATGCCGTCTATGCGGCGCTCAAATTTGGCTATAGGCTGATTGACACCGCACGCTACTACGGCAACGAGACGGAAGTAGGCCGCGCCCTCCGCCGCGCTATAGCTGAGGGGGTATGCAGCCGCGAGGATGTTTTTATCACAACAAAGCTTCTGCCATCGTCATCCAATCCTGAAAGGGACATTGCCTCATCTCTTTCTAACTTGCAGGTTGACTACATTGACCTTGTCCTCCTGCACCAGCACGGCCGCAATGACGATGACGTTTACCGCGCGATGGTTAATGCTTCAAAAGAAGGGAAGATTCGCTCAATAGGGATTTCAAACTTTTACAGCGAGCGGAGCGTTAGTCATTTTATAGAAGATTTTGACGCGCCGCCCGCCGTAATCCAAAACGAAAACCATCTTTATTTTCAAAACGAGGCGCTGCGGGAGTTTGCGCAAGGGCACGGGATAGTCGTGCAGTCCTATTACCCGCTAGGCGGGCGCGGGCACACGCAAGACCATTTCTCCAACCCCCCTTGTAACGGAGCTTGCCTCAAAATACGGCAAAAGCCCTGCGCAGGTTATTTTGCGCTGGCACGTGCAGGCAGGTTATTCAACGGTTCCCGGCTCTTCAAACCCCGCCCACATTGCAGAGAATATCGATATATTTGACTTTGCGCTCACGGCGGAAGAAATGCGGCGCCTCCTCGCCCTTGACACGGGGAGAAGGTACGAGAATTGGTAGGGGATTAGAGCCAAGTTGAAAGAATAAGAAGATAGTATCAATAGTTTTTCGCAAATTTTTTGCAAGCGGGATTGTCGTCATTCCGTCAATGGATCGGTTGCCCATCTCCTATGTACTTTGTCATGAGATTAGAAAAGCCGCAATCACAAAAATCTTGACAGGCTGCAATGCCTTGTGTTATAGTCTTATACAAGAAAAGGCGCATTTTAATGCGTTTCCTTCCTTGAAGCGGGATAAATTTAAAGATGAGTTGCCCGCTAGACAAAGACCAAAACATGAGGAGCAGGGCACTTGGATCTAGGGTTCAAGGCAAGGCAGTAGGGGACGGATATGAAAGCCATAAAATTCATTGTCGTATCTGTGTTTATATTTTTGATTAGCAGTTGCGCATCCCTCGAGCCGGCAACCTACACTGGTGATGTATCTTTGGCAGGATATAAATATGCCTATATTACTCCAACTTCTGCTCTTTCATCGAGTGCGGGAGGAGTATACGGCAATGCCTATGGAGTATATGGGAGCACTGTCAGTAAAAGCATTAATCCGGCAGATGTCATCTCTGGAATCCTAATGAAAAATGGATTCACTATTATCCCAGAACTCGATGACGAATTAAAAGGCTCGACTATAATTATCAATTACGGTGAGACTGGACGCAGAAATGTGTTTTTGGGATATGCGATAGAAATAACTCTGCAAATTCTTGCCGCCGACACTCTTGAAGTTCTGTGTACGACTACAGCTGAAGGCATGGGGGATACTGAAGCCGATGACATCAGAATTGCAATAACAAGAGCCATGGAAGTAATATTCTCTAACTAAAGCAAATCTCTCGATAATGTCAATATTTGTTCGCAAAAGTTGCGCCAATTCCTGTGCAACCTCCGCCCAGCATCCGCTCGGGGCAGAGGACGACTACTTGCTCATGTCCTAGCTTCTGCCGACTGCTGACTGATAACTGTCAGCTAACCTCAAAAATAATCCGAAATATACGGCGCTTGCTGCTCAATGGCGTCCTCCAGCATGTCGATTGTCTTTTCATCGGCGGTAATGCGGCCAATCTTTGCGAGGTAGTCGGGGCGCTTGTAGCCCATGAGCATCGCGGCCATTGTCTGTATGCTGATTTTGTCAGGCGCGCTTTCCGCTATCCGCTCTGCCTTGCCCTTGCCGTCGCCGCTTATGGTCAAGAGGAAGGAGCCCTGGTTGCACTCCATAATCGGGTCGGTCATTGTAAAGCGCCACTCCCTCTCCGCGCCGTCCGCCTTAAACGGAAAGTCCTCTATAAACTTTTCAAAGTCAACAATGCGCGCCATGTAGTAGGGCGAAATTACCTCTTTTATGCTCGCATCCTCAAGCAAAAACGCGAGCGGCTCATCGGTAAACGTGTTGCCCTCAACGCGGTCAATCATAGAAAAATGCGCCGCCACAAAGTTCCAAAGCCCCAGCCGCGCTTCCTCGCTATTAAAAATCATGTCCTTGATGTGAAAAACCTCGTTTTCTATCCAATAGATGATGTAGCCGTCCGCCTTGCCCGCCTCGCTATAGTAAATCGCGGCCGTTATGTCATCCTTGTCCCAAAGCCAGTACTCGTTCCAAGCGAGGTCGTCGCGGATAACCGCGCCATGCGTGTGCGCCGCGTAGTTTGCGTAGGTGTCGCGCACTTCGCTGCTATCGGCCTTTACGCGCCTCACGTTGCCCGCAACCTGCCGGTTCTTTGGCAGCTGGTAGTCCTTTATTTCGTAAGATATTTTGTCGGAGACTAGCTCCCACCCCTTTCTTCTATAATATGGAATGGAGTAAGGGTAAAGATAAGAGATGAATTGCCCCTTCTCGCGCATATTCTTTAGCGCCTGCTCAAGGAGCTTGTGCATAAGCCCCATGTTTGAATATTCGGGGTAGGTGCCGACGCCCGTAAGCCCGCCCATTGCGTATTGGCGGCCGAACACCTGCACGCGCATAGGGTAAACGACCACCTGCGAGACGAGCATGTCGTTGTCAAACCAGCCGATAACATCGGCCTTTTCCATCGCGGGGTACTTCGCGCGGATTATTTCCTTTTCTTCCCAGCCTACGGAGCTAAGCTGCTTTTCCGTTACCTGGAACACATAGCGGAGCAGGGCGTTGTACTGCTCCATGTACTCAATGCCCACGGGGCGCATTTTTAGGTTTCGGTTATTCATGAGGGATTGAGTATAGCGGATTTAGCCGGCAGTTGGTAGTCGGCAGCAGCGGCTTCTTCAATGTGAAAAATGGCGATTCTTGCAACAGAAAAATGGCGATTTTTCCTTCGCAAAAACGGCGATTTTTGCAACACCAATCTGTGCCAGATTGATACCTACAATCTGCGCCAGATGGGTGTCTAGCATACGAGCGTATGCCCAGCGAACCGACAGCGCGATAGCGACCAAGCTCAGCAAGCCTTCCAGTTGTCGGCTTGCTGGGGAGGGTTGCTGAGCTTGGTGACAGTCATACGAGCGTATGTATGGCTGAATTTTTGTCGTAATTGCGTCTTGCTTTGTTAGGCAATCGCGATTTTATTTTCGCCCTTGTAAACAGTTCTTTTTTGTAGTAATATATCCTGATTAGCATTTTTCGTGAGTTATGGAGAGGTAAAAATGAAAATATCCGCCCTGCAGCAAAGCCGCTATGGCTACAAGCCGAAGCTCCCCAAAATTCTTTCCGGGAGCCTTGAGAATATCGCGGTCGTTGAATCAGCGGCAACAGAGCCCGCAGCCGACAGGAAAGAGCTAAAGGAGCTTTTCGCCAACACTTACGGCAAGCCCGTGGTCACGTTCCAGAAAGGGAAGGGTCTCGGCATGGCAAGGCAGCTTCGCGTTGGCGTTATCCTTTCGGGCGGACAGGCGCCGGGCGGGCACAATGTAATCGCGGGGCTCTATGACGGGCTAAAGCGGGGGAATCCCGATTCAAAGCTCTTCGGTTTTTTGGGCGGTCCTTCGGGGCTTATTGAAGGCTCGTACAAGGAAATCAAGGACAAGCTGATTGACGAGTACAGGAACACGGGCGGCTTTGACATTATAGGCTCCGGCAGGACGAAAATCGAAACGGACGAGCAGGTTGCAGCGTCAATCAATACCGCGAAGAAAATGAAGCTCGACGCGCTTGTCATTATCGGCGGGGATGACTCCAACACAAACGCCGCCCTTCTCGCGGAGCATTTCCTGAACGCCGGGCTCAAGACACAGGTTATCGGCGTGCCAAAGACGATTGACGGCGACCTGAAAAACAACATGATTGAGACCTCTTTTGGCTTTGACACCGCCACGAAAACCTATTCCGAGCTTATCGGAAACATCGCGCGCGATGCCAACAGCGCGAAGAAGTACTGGCACTTTATAAAGCTGATGGGGCGCAGCGCCAGCCACATTGCGCTTGAATGCGCACTCCAGACGCAGCCGAATGTTTGCCTTATATCCGAAGAAATCGAAGCGAAGAAAATGACCTTGCGCCAGATTACCGACGACATTTGTTCGGTAATCGCCGCGCGCGCGGAAAATGGCGAAAACTTTGGAATAATCCTTATTCCAGAGGGTCTTGTGGAGTTTGTCCCCGAAATGAAGGCGCTTATCCGAGAGCTTAATGACCTTATGGCTTCAAAGGCTGATGCCTTTAACGCGCTTTCGGGCTTTGAGGCGCAGAGCCGCTGGCTTTCGCAAAACTTGAGCAAGGCATCCGCTGAAACGTTCGCCTCGCTTCCCGAAGAGATTGCAAAGCAATTCCTCATGGACAGGGACCCGCACGGCAATGTACAGGTTTCGCGCATAGAAACCGAAAAACTTATTATAAGCCTTGTTTCCGCAAGGCTTAAAGAGATGGCAAAGGCGGGGAAGTACAAGGGCAAATTTAGCCCGTACAACCATTTCTTTGGCTACGAGGGGCGCTGCGCTTTCCCCTCCAATTTTGACGCTGACTATTGTTATTCGCTTGGGGTAACCGCCTTTGCGCTGATTGCCTCCGGGCTTACGGGCTATCTTTCATCTGTAAGGAACTTGACAGCGCCGGCAAAAGAATGGATTGCAGGCGGCGTTCCCCTTACAATGATGATGAATATGGAGCAGCGAGGCGGCACTAAAAAGCCCGTCATTAAAAAGGCTCTTGTGGAGCTCGACGGAAAGCCGTTCAAAGCGTTTGCCAAGGGGCGCGAAGTCTGGTCGATAAAGACGAGCTATCTGTATCCTGGCGCGATTCAATACACCGGCGCTGATGAAGTGTGCAACTGCACAACGCAAACGCTTATGCTGGAAAAGGGCGGAAAGCAGCCCGCAAAAGCGTAAGAAAAGGAGACATAAAGCTTCTGGGGGGAGGGGCTTGTAAAACAATGAAAAAGAAAAAGCAGCCCTTCAAAAGCCTTGCAGAGAAGAACGCCGTTATGGAGCGCATTTTATGCTCAACGAAAGAAAAAAGCGCGGTGCTTCTTCTTGGCCACACCGAAGCAGATGAAGACTGCATTGCGTCTCTGGTTTCTGTCGCTCTCGTTTTGGCAAAATTCGGGAAGCGCCCCATAATTTACATGAATGAGCCCTTTCCGGATCAAATGCTGTACATGCTGAATATCTGCCTGTACAACAAAATTCCCGTCCTGCGGGATTCCTCTGAAATAAAAGAGATTCCAGACGCTATTTTCTTTTTGGATATTCCTAAGCCTTCCATGATTTCGGCGGACAAAAGAATAGAGGGCTTTTTTGGAAAAACGCTTATGACAGAAATTGACCATCACATTGATGCCGATGCCGCATACTGCGGGCAGGAAGGCTTTTGCTATGTCGACAACGCCACAAGCACCTGTGAGCTTCTTTCGGTTATTTGCTGGAAGCTGTCCCGGCGGAAGAGTTTGCTGGAGGAATACGGCATTAAGGAGTTTTTTCCCAGAAATCTTGCGCTCTGCCTTCTTACGGGGATTATCGGCGATACAAAGAGCGGCACAACGCTTAAAACAAACAAGGAAAAGTTTTTCTACAAGTTTTTTACGGATTTTTTTACAAAAATCCTGCGGGAATCTTACAGAAAAAACAGCGGCAATTACACCAATGTCGCTGATATTTTTTTCACGCTCAACCAGTTTCCGCAGGAAGAAAGGGAAGTGTACGAGGCTCTTATGCCTTTTGCGCAATTTTCTTTGCAAACAGGGGCGATTTTTCTTTCCGAAGATGAGTCGGCGGAGTTTCTTAAAAAATACGATCAGGCTTTGTTTGTCAAGGTCATTAAACTTATTACAGATTATCTTGCGGAGCAGTCTGGGAAAGTCGGCGTTACAAGCTATTACGACTCTCCGGGCGCAGGCGGAAAAATACAGTACAGAATTCGCGCGGCTCAAGGGTGGAGCGGGGTTGATTTTAGGAAAATCCTTGACCGTTTCAACATAACGGACGGCGGGGGGCATCCCGGCGCTGTAGGCTTTAGGCTAAAGGCTTCCGAAACAAACGAGGCTGAAGTTAAAGCCTTTAACGAAAGCCTCATAACTGAACTTGATGCGCTCTGATTTTTTGCCCCTGCCTGCCATCTTGCCTGATGTTAAAAGGCGAGGCAAAAACGCTTTTTATGCTCTGTATAAAAGAGAAATAGAAGAAGCCGCGTCTAAAGCAAGGCAGGGCGGAGAGCCCCTTAGCCTTCTTTTGCATTCCTGTTGCGGCCCTTGCAGCTCCGCTGTAATAAGCCGCTTGGCGCATCTTTTTAGGGTAACGGTGTTTTACTATAACCCGAATATCGACACTGCCGCCGAATACGCCCGCCGTGCGGAAAGTCAGCGCAGGGTGATTGCAGCATTTCCCGTCAACTATATAGAAGAAACTTACGATAGCGCACCCTTTTGCAAGGCGGCTTTTGGGCTTGAGACTGAAAAAGAAGGCGGGAAAAGATGCGAGACGTGCTTTAGGCTTCGCCTTGAAAAGACAGCGGAGAAAGCCGCAGAGCTTTCGGCTGATTTTTTTTGCACAACGCTTACGGTAAGCCCGATGAAAAGCGCAGAAACAATAAACCTGCTGGGCTTTGAAGCGGGGCAGGCTTTTGGCGTTAAATGGCTGTGGTCGGATTTTAAGAAAGAGGACGGGTACGCGCTTTCGGTGAGGCTTTCAAAAGAGTTTGGGCTTTACCGCCAAGATTATTGCGGTTGCGCCTTTTCTAAAAGAGAAAAAGCAAATGAAGCAAAGTTGGTCGGGCTTGCGCAGTTGCGGTAAAGCGCTGCCGCGCCTTTTTTGTGTTGCCGCGCTTATTCTCGCGGCAGCGATTGCTGTCCTGCTTTTTGCCGGCTGCGCGACAGCAGGCGCGGGCGGAAGGGCGGAGCAGGAGCCGGCGGAGGCGCAGGCGGCAAGCCCGCACATAGAAGCCGCCCTTGCCGCGGCTCGCTCTCCTTTGTGGAAAGAGCTGCTGCCGGGCATTTGGACGGCGGAGCTTCCTGCGGCTTCCTGCGGGACGGAGTTTGCCGCGGTCAAGATAGAGCTTAAAGCTGTTTCGATTGCCGCGTCCCTCCCCGAAGGGGAATCGGAAGACGGCGCTTTTTTTGCAGGCGAGTTCGCAGGTGATTTCGCGGCAAGGACAGGCGCTGCCGTTGCCGTGAACATGACGCCTTTTTCTAAGAAGGGCGGCAAGCTGTTTCCGTCAGGCATTTACATAAACAGCGGTACCCTTGTTTCCCCGCCTGACGAGAGATACGCGGCCATTTTCTTTTTTAGGGACGGCGGGGCGGCTATTGCGCCTTTTCAAGATGAGCGCATTTTGCCGCTTGTTGAAGAGGCGGAGTTTGCTTTCGGCGGCTTTTGGGCGGTATTAGAAGACGGCGAGCTTGTTGACTTTCCGAACATCAGAAACTCCCGCATGGTGCTGGGGCTTGACAGCTCAGGGGAAACGCTTTTTATACTCGCCGCCGCAAAATCCTCGCTTTTGGGAAGCTCAACAGGCATATCGTATCCAGAGGGAGCTGCGCTCATAAAGGCGCTCGGCGCGGAAGACGCAATCCAAATGGACGGCGGCTCCTCCACCTGCCTTGCCGTGAACGGGGAGCAGGTTGTGCCGTCAAAGAAATTCCTGTTTGTAAGAAAAAACAAAAAAACAGCGGTGATTGTGGGGTTTAGGGGTAATTCAGAGCTTGGAACTGAGAACTGAGAGCTTGTCTGCCCCGCCTTCCCGCTGCTTGCACGACCCCAGAGTCTACCGACTGCCGACTATCAACTACCCACTGATACTTAACTATGCTATAATCGCCCCATGAGTGATTTTGTTCATCTTCACGTCCATTCCGATTATTCGCTCCTTGACGGGGCGGCAAAGATAACCAAGCTGGTGGCGCGCGCTAAGGAGCTTGGCATGAGCGCCCTCGCGCTTACCGACCACGGCAATATGTTCGGGGCGTTGCGCTTTGAGCAGCTCTGCCACAAGGAGGGCATTAAGCCGCTTGTGGGCTGTGAGTTCTATGTAGCGGAAGGCAGCCGCCATGAAAAAACGGGCACGCAGTTTGGCAACAAGTACTATCACCTTATTTTAATAGCGAAAAACGTTGAAGGCTACAAAAACCTCTGCATGCTTTCAAGCCTTTCTTATACCGAAGGCATGTACTATAAGCCGCGAATTGACGAGGAGCTATTGCGCAAGTATTCAGGCGGCCTTGTATGCCTTTCGGCTTGCATTGCTGGGCAGGTGCCGCAGCTCCTCTTGGCGGAAAAGGCGGAAGAAGCCGAAAAAACAGCGCTCACTTACCTTGAAATTTTCGGCAGGGAGAATTATTACATCGAGCTTCAAGACCACGGGATAGACGACCAGCGAAAGGTTGCGCCCATGCTTATCGCGCTTGCGAAGAAGCTCGATATTCCGATGGTCGTGACAAACGATATTCACTACTGCTTAAAAGAGGATGCCGCTGCGCAGGACGTGTTGCTTTGCATTGGAACAAAGTCTCTGCGCGAAGACAGGGACCGCATGAGGTTTCACGGCAGCGAGTTTTACATGAAGAGCGAAGAGGAAATGGCGGTCCTCTTCCCCGACTATCCTGAGATGATGTCGAACACCGCGAAGATTGCCGCCATGTGCGACCTCACCATTCCTCAATACAAGACGGAGGAGCTTAAAAACTGCCTTCCCGTCTACCAAATCCCAGAGGGCTTTGAGAGTCAGGACGACTATGTGCACCACCTTGTCTATGAGGGTCTTGAAAAGAGGTACGGCGCCGTTAGCGACGAAATAAGGGAGAGAGCCGAATACGAAATGCGCATAATTTTCAGCATGGGATTTTCCGGCTACTTTCTGATTGTCTGGGATTTTATCCAGTGGGCAAAAACGCACGGCATTCCCGTAGGGCCAGGGCGAGGCTCTGGGGCGGGTTCCCTTGTAGCCTACGCCATGCAGATTACCGACATTGACCCCTTGCGCTTTAAGCTAATCTTTGAGCGCTTTTTGAACCCAGAGCGCATAAGCATGCCCGACTTTGACATTGACCTCTGCTTCGAGGGTCGGCAGGATGTTATCGAGTACACGCGCCAAAAGTACGGCGATGAGCAGGTGGGGCACATTGTAACCATGGGCACGTTAAAGGCAAAGGCTGTAATCACTGACGTGGGGCGCGTTTTGAATATCCCCTTAAACGAAGTGAATATGCTCAAAAAGCACATTCCCGACGCGCCCGGCACAAAGCTTATCGATGCCTTTACGCCGCCTGACGCGGAGCACCCCGAAAACGGCGGGCTTATTCCTTTCCGCGATGACCCGCAATATGGCGGCAAGTACAGCGAGCTTTTTGACCTTTGCTTTAAGCTTGAGGACGTAAGCCGCAACGTTTCGCTTCATGCCTCTGGCATTGTAATAGGAAGAAGCCCGCTGCCCGAATGGGTTCCCGTGTACAAGGACTCTAAAACCGGCAAGACGGCTGTCCAGTACACAATGGACATTATAGAGCCCTGCGGCCTTGTAAAGATGGACTATCTGGGATTGAAAACCCTCACCCTCATCAAGCACGCCGAAAAGCTCATCCGCAAGCGGCCGGGCTATGAGGACTTCCGCGCGGACTTGGTGCCCGAAGACGACAAGAAAACCTTCGACCTTTTCTGCGCAGGCAAGAGCGCCGCGGTGTTCCAGTTTGAAAGCCCCGGCATGCAGAAAGTTCTGCGTCAAGCGCAGCCGCGCTGCATAGAAGAGCTTGTAGCGTTGAATGCGCTGTTTCGCCCTGGACCTATGGACTACATTCCGCAGTATATTGAGGGCAAGTTCCACCCTGAAACAATCCGCTACCCTGACCCCTGTCTTAAAGACATTCTGGAAGAAACCTATGGCGTTATGGTTTACCAAGAGCAGGTAATGCAGGTGGCGCAGCGCATCGCGGGCTTTACGTTAGGCGAAGCGGATATTCTAAGGCGCGCCATGGGGAAAAAGAAAAAGGAAGTTCTGCTTGAAAAAAAGAAGGAATTTATCGCGGGCGCTGTCAAAAACGGCTTTGGCGAAGACCAGGCTGCAAAGATTTTTGAAATAATGATTCCCTTCGCAGGCTACGGCTTTAACAAGAGCCACGCGGCGGCGTACTCTGTTGTAGCCTATAGGACAGCATACCTTAAGGCAAATTTCCCTGCCGAGTTTATTGCCGCGAACCTTACCAACGAAATAAACAGTGCGGACAAGCTCCCTGAGTATATCGCGGAAGGCCGCTCGATGGGAATAAAGATTGACCCTCCGGACATTAACAGGTCGGACGAGATGTTTAATGTTGTCGACGGGCGCATTGTCTTTGGGCTTAGGGGAATCAAGGGGCTTGGAGAGGCTGCGGCGGAAGAAATTCTTTCGCAGCGGGCAAAAGACGGGCCTTTTGAAAGCTTTATGGATTTCCTCGACAGGGTAAATTTAAGGACAGTGAACAAAAAGTCTCTTGAGGCTCTAATCGAGGCGGGTGCCTTTGACAATCTCGGCATAAACCGCCCGACGCTTCTTAACAGCCTGATTGACGCAATGGCTTTCGCCGAAAAAAAGAAGGAGGCAGGCTCCTTCGGGCAGGCAAGCCTCTTTGAAGGAGCGCAGGAAGAGGAATTCCCGGACTTTCCCTTTCAATACCTTGAAGACTGGCCCTTGAGCGAAAAGCTCCACAAAGAAAGCGAGCTAATTGGTCATTACATTTCGGGGCACCCGCTTGACCCCTACAAGGACGTTTTTGACCGCAGCGTTACGATGCCTTCTTCCCGCATTAAAAGCGCGACGGAAGGAAAAGCATACACAATGCTCGGCACGATAAGGGAAATAACCGCGCGGAACACAAAAGCCGGCAAGGAAATGGGCATTGTATTCGCTGAAGACTTTGACGGCTCTTTTAAGCTCACCTTTTTTCCCAACGTGTGGGAGCAGTGCAAGCATTTGATTGAAGAGGGGGCTGTTCTTGCTTTCAGCGGAAAAATCGAAAACTCCGAGTCATTCGGCTCTTCAATGCACGTTTCGGAAGTAAGCAAGCCGGAGGAGCTTAACGCAAAGGCAGTGCGCGAAATCCATATACAGCTTGACCCGATTTTTATGGAAGAAAAAAAACTTGAACCCTTGAGGGATTATCTTTGCGGGGGGGAAGGCTCTTGCTCGGTGCTCTTCCATCTTGACGTGAAGGAATCAAGCTTTGTAATAAAAGCCGCGCCGCAGATTTCAGCAGCTGCGGACGAAAGCGCCCTTGCAGAGCTTCAAAGGAAGCCTTGCGTCCTTTCCGTGTGGAAAGAATAGAGCTAAGGAGGCTTTATGCGTTCGATATTCATGGCGCTGTCATCGCTGGTTCAGCTTTACTCTTTTGTCTGCGTAATTTACATTCTTCTTTCGTGGGTGCCTGAAATGCGCTACAGCGCAGTCGGGCGGTTTTTGGCGTCCCTTTGCGAGCCGTTTTTGCGCCTGTTCCGCCGCTTTAAGTTTACGCGCATTGGCATGGTGGACTTTTCGCCCATACTCGCGCTCGGCGCGCTTTCCGTCATATCAATGGCGCTTAACCGCTTTGCCTACACCGGAAGATTTTCTTTCGGGTTTATACTCGCAAGCATTATACAGATTATTTGG
Organism: uncultured Treponemataceae bacterium; assembly: GCA_964509415.1. Taxonomy (GTDB): domain Bacteria; phylum Spirochaetota; class Spirochaetia; order Treponematales; family Treponemataceae; genus Avitreponema. The sequence goes on along the minus strand of CAZDXD010000024.1, from coordinate 2,573 downwards.
TCCTTCTTTTCGTTTTTGCTGACAATTATCCTTATATTTTTGCTTGTGCGCATTATCTACGATTTTGTTTCTTCGCACAGGATGAGAAGCCCATTTTGGGTTATGCTCGACAACTTCCTTAATCCCATCATCAGCTTTGTTTCGCAGATTTTTTTCAGAAGCGGCGGAGCGTCATACAGAACGCGCTTGATAACGTCATTTGTTTGCATTCTTATAATCCGCGCCGGCGCGGGCATTTTAGTATCAGGTCTGGCAATGCTCGCGTCTTCCATGCCGTTTTGACCAAGCCGTTTAATGTTCATCTCCGAAATCAGCGTCCCCGTCAGCAGAATAAAAGGCGCGGGAAAGACTGCGGAAAACCTTTTAGCTTCGCTTGGAGTTCACACAGTCGGCGATCTCCTTTCATACTGGCCAAGGGCGTGGGAAGACAGAACGGAATTTCACACGCTCAAGCTGGCGGGAACGCGAGCAAAGCTGCAGCTGCGATGTACAGTCGCGGCGCACGCTTGGACAGGCTTTGCAAGAACGCGGACGCTTAAACTCATTGTCAAAGACGAATACGGAGAGAAGGCGGCGCTCGTCTGCTTTAACAGACCGTTCCTTGAAAGCCAGTTCCCCGTTGGAAGCCGCTGCATTGTCTACGGCGCTTTTTCTTGGAGATACGGGGAAATGCAGTCGTCAAACTTTGAAATAGAGCGCGAGGATGCCACGACCCGCAAGTCGAACATTCTTCCGGTTTACCCCCTGACAGAGGGCTTGACGCAAAACAGGTTGCGCAAGCTAATCAGCACTGCGCTCTCGCAATACGCGCGAGGCATTGACTCCGAGCTTTCGGCAGAAATCCGCGGGCAGCACGGCATTCCCTCAAAGCAGGAAGTGCTTTTTCTTATGCACGCGCCTAAATCAATGAAAGAAACAGAAGAAGGAAAGCGCGCGGTCATTTTTGAGGAATTCTTCTTTTTTGAATACGCGCTAGGAAAGCGCTCCATTGAGCGGCGCGGAAAGCTCCCCGAATACAGGCAAAAGGACGAGGCGGCTATGGCGGCCGAAGCCCCTGATTTTGAGTCTTTGCCGCTCCAGAAAGCGGTAATTGACCGCCTGCCTTTTTCGCTTACAGCGGGGCAAAGCCGCGCGGTGGGCGAAATCAACGCTGACATGGCAAATACTGTGCCGATGGCGCGCCTTTTGCAGGGCGATGTTGGCTCCGGCAAGACGCTTGTTTCGTTTCTTGCAGCTGCGGGCGCGGTGCAGTCGAGCAGGCAATGCGCCCTAATCGTTCCCACCGAGCTTTTGGCAAGGCAGCACGCGGAAACGGCGGCGAAGTATCTTGAGCCTGCCGGTATCCGCATAGCCTTTTTGACGAGCAATCTAAAGGCGGCAGGAAGGGGCTTGCTCCTCCGTGAATTGAAGGAAGGAAACATCGACTTTATCATTGGCACACACGCGCTTTTTTCTCGCGATGTTGAATACAAAAATCTTGCGCTTGCTATTGTTGACGAGCAGCACCGCTTCGGCGTTTTGCAGCGCGCGGCGCTGATAGAAAAGGGAAGGCAGTCATCACCAGAAGGGAAAGCCCCGCATCTTTTAATGATGAGTGCGACGCCCATTCCGCGAACGCTTGCGCTCTCCGTTTTTGGCGATCTCGACATTTCAACAATACGCGAAAGCCCGCCCGGTAGAAAGCCTGTAAAGACTCACCTTGTGCGCAAAGGAAACGAGGCTAGGCTCTATGATTTTCTGAGCAAAGAGATAAGCGCAGGCAGGCAGGTTTACGTTGTCTGCCCCCTTATTGCGGAAGGGCAAGGCGCCGCCGACATTATATCAGCAGAAGAGACATACGAGGAGCTAAAGTCGCGCGTTTTTCCCGGTATTCCTATAGCGCTAATTCACTCAAAGGTGGAGGCTGAAGGGCAGCGCAAGATTATGGAAGGCTTTAAGGCGGGCGATGTTAAGATTTTAGTTGCCACGAGCGTTATTGAAGTGGGCGTTGACGTGTCGAACGCGACCTGCATGGTGATAGAGCACGCCGAACGCTTTGGCCTTGCAACGCTGCACCAGCTGCGAGGGCGCGTCGGGCGCGGGGACTTGCAGTCTTACTGCTTTCTTGTTTACGACAGCCGCCTAACCGATGAAGGCAAGGCAAGGCTCATGGTGATGAAAGAGACAACAGACGGCTTTAGGATTGCCGAGGAGGATTTGAAAATCCGCGGACCCGGCGAAATTGCGGGTGTTCAGCAGTCAGGCTACGCGGCATTCAAGTACGCCGACCCCATCCGCGATGCCGCTATCTTAGAGGAGGCGCGGGGCGCGGCGTTTGCTTTGGCGGAGGGGGAAATTAGCTCTTAGCTAAGATGTGAGTGTCAAAAGCCCGCCTGAAGAACACGGCAGACTGACAAAAAAGGCGTGTCGAGGCGGGAGCCGCCACTTTCCGCACGTCAAACGGCAGGAGAGTCCCAAGTTTTAGGGCTTTTAGCCCCGCTTGCGGGGCTTTTTGCCGCCCTTTGGCGGCAAATCCCGCCTCAAACACCTGCAAGGAGCGGGTTTTGGGCATAGCGCCCCCCGCCTTGCATGAA
>CAZDXD010000023.1:0-14448 GCA_964509415.1 uncultured Treponemataceae bacterium | reverse complement strand
TAACCGAAAAAGCCCATTATTACGCGGAACACATAGAGGAGCGCGAAAGGATTGCGGCTGCTGCCCAAAGCGCATACTCAACCGAGCTTTCCAAGATTAATGAGCGGTTTTCTTCTATTATAAAGGAGATTACTGAATGAGGAGCTGCCTAAAGTAGCACTGCAATAGCCTTTGGGCTTTTAGCTTATGGCTTTTGCGCAAGGTTTTAACCAAAGGCTTTTAGGAGAAAATGCCGCATGACAATTACCGTTTTTACTCCGACATACAACAGGGCGCAAACAATTCCGCGCTTGTATCGTTCCCTGCTTAACCAGAGCGTTAAGGACTTTGAATGGCTGGTCATTGACGACGGCTCATCTGACGGCACGGAAGCTCTTGTTGCCGGGCTTATTGCGGAAAGCCAGATCAGCATAAGGTATCTCAAGACTGAAAACGGAGGCAAACACAGGGCGATAAACAAGGCTCTGGATATGGCATCGGGGGACATATTCTTCATTGTCGATTCCGACGACTATCTTGCAGAAAACGCTCTTGCGCGGCTTCTCTATTGGTTTAGCTCAATAGAAAAGGAAAAAGACAGCGGCAGATTTGCAGGCGTAGCGGGACTGCGGGGCGCACCCGTGTCAATGGGGGGGGGGCGTACTAGGAGAGACGTTTCAAGGTGAATACAAGGACGCGAGATACTCCGAGCGAAGAAAATACAAGATAACAGGCGACAAGGCGGAGGCCTTTTATACAAGTGTCCTGAAAAGCTACCGCTTCCCTGAGTTTGAAGGGGAGAATTTTATCAAGGAGTCTGTCGTCTGGGCTAAAATAGGAAACGATGGCTATAGCATGAGGTATTTTAACGAAATTATATACATTTGCGAATATCTTGAGGGCGGATTAACGGATTCCTCGCTTGAGATGAGGCGCAAGAGCATAAACGGAACTCTTTACACATATTTAAAGCTACTGCGCTATGAAGCCCCGCTATCCTTAAAGCTAAGATACTTCTTAAACTACCTGCGATTTCTGTGTTATAAATATATTGACATGCTCAAAAATAGCCGCCGCAAAAAATGAAAAAAAACTCATCCTCTTCTCCTCTCCCCGCGCGCCGTTACCCTGAAAAGCCGCTCGCTGTAATCACTGCAAACACCGCGTGGAATATCTACAGCCGCAGAAACCTTATCCGCGCGATAAAGGCTGAAGGCTTTGAAGTTGTCTGCATGGGGGCTACAGGCAGCGTAACGGGCACTAAAACAGCGGGCAGGGCGCAAGGCTCCGACGGCGGCGACAAGCATTCCGCGCTTATATCTTCAGAGCTTGACGCTTCCTTTATCCCCCTTAAAATGGCGGGGGACAGCACAAACCCTTTTAAGGATTTCGCGCTTTTTCTTTTCTTTTTCCGCGTTTACAAGGCGCTAAAGCCTGCTGCTGTTCTTCACTTTAACAATAAGCCCGACATTTACGGCTCGCTCGCGGCGGCTTTTTGCGGTATTCCTTCAATAAACAATGTAACAGGGCTAGGCGCGGCGGCAGAAAAAAAGGGGCTTACGGCTAAGCTCGTTTTTCTTCTATATAGGTGCGCCTTTCGCAATAAAAAGGCTTTTGTGTTTTTCCAGAACAAGGACGATAAAGACTTCTTTCTTAAAAAAAAGCTCTGCCGAGAGGAGATGACGGGGCTTTTGCCGGGCTCCGGTGTTGACATGGAGTTTTTCTCCCCAGCGAATGCCGCAGGCACCGGCGGCGCGAGCAGCGAAAGCGAATGCCGCTTTCTTTTTATCGGCAGGCTTCTTGCTTCAAAGGGAAGCGCGGACTTTATACGCGCCGCCGAAATCGTAAAGTCCGAGTATCCTCTAAGCTCCTTTGAAATGCTGGGGGAGCTTGACCCGCTTAATCCCATTTTTATACCAAAAGATATTCTTGATCGCGTTGTCGAAAGCGGGGTTATCTCTTGGCGCGGGCACGCGGAAGACGTGCGCCCCTTTATTGCGGCAAGCGACTGCGTTGTCCTTCCCTCCTACTTTCGCGAAGGCTGCCCGCGCGTTCTCCTTGAAGCCGCCGCGATGGGAAAGCCGCTTATTGCAGCTGACAGCCCCGGCACTCGCGAGCCTGTGGAAGACGGCGTAAACGGTTTTTTGTGCGCCCCCGCCGACCCTGAAATCCTCGCAAAAAAGATGGAAGCGTTTATCCTTCTTTCTAGGGAAGAAAAATTGAACATGGGCGCGGCCTCCCGAAAGATTGCTGAAACTAGGTTTTCCGACAAACTTGTAGCGCAAGCGTATATAAAAGCGCTTAAAGCTCTTTTAGCTTGAAAGCAGGGGCTTTTTTCTGTAACATAGCCCTTGAACGGCGCTTTTATTAAGACAGGGCAGCGGATGAGCCGCGCTTGCGCCCAGATTGGCACGAAATGGACATAGACGAATACGTAGCCTGGTACAAAGAAAGATATAGGCACACGAGTACCGCGTACTCGATTATTGCATTTGTAATAGCCGATTTTATTGCAATTATGCTCTGCATAGGGGCGGGCTTTTTTGTTGTCAATCTTGTAGACAGGCACTTTATCAATTTTAAGAGCTTTGTCATGTACTGGGTATATTTGCCGTTTTTTCTTATTGTCTACAGCCTTTTCAGGCTTTACCCCGGCTTTATGCTTTCAATGCCGGAACAAATAAGGAATTTCTTTATTGCAAACGCCATCTGCTTTATCGGCATAGCCATTTCAATCGCTGTGGAAACCGACGGCAGAAGCTACATTGCCATAGCCTTTATTATTGCCCTGCTCTTTGCCGCGTTTGCGCTCCCGATTTCAAGACGGCTTGTCGTGCGCGCTGTCTTGTCAAAAATGAAGTTCTGGCGCATCCCAGCGGTGATTTTTGGGAGCGACAATGAAAAAACCCGCCAAGTTGTTGACGACCTTTTGGAAAACATTTTTTACGGCTATATCCCCGCTGTAATCATTTCGCGCGATGGCTCCGCATGGAAGGAGTATCACGGAGTGCCCGTGCTTTCTACGGAAGGCGGGGAAGAAAGGCTTTGCAAAGAGCTTAAAATTAAAATGGTGGTGATTCTCACGCAGTCAATCCGCAGCGAGGCGGACATTCCGCTTATGCGCAAAACGCTTGCGAATTTCAGGTACAACATTGTAATTCCCGATATGTCTGGGATTAACACTGTCTCAATGACAACGCGGGAAATAGGCGGCATTATCGGCTTTTCCATCACGCATTACCTTACCCGCGCTTCAAACAGGGCGCTCAAGTGCGCCTGCGACCTTGCTGTCCTTGTTGTTTCCGCGCCGATAACGTTTCTTGTAATGCTTGTTACCGCTCTAGTTATCAAGGCGACATCGCCCGGTCCCGTTTTCTTTAGGCACAAGCGGCTTGGCCGCAACGGAAAGCCAATTTCCGTTCTTAAATTCCGCACCATGTACCCTGATGCCGAAGAGAGGCTTGCAGGTCTTCTTGCAAGCAATCCCGCTTACCGCGAGGAATGGAGCAAGTACCAGAAGCTGACTGATGACCCGCGCGTAACGCCTTTTGGGAAATTCTTGCGAAAAACAAGTATTGACGAGTTGCCTCAAATTTGGAATATCCTAAAGGGAGAAATGAGCCTTATAGGACCGCGCCCCGTAACGGAGGAAGAAGCCGCCAAATACGGGGATAGCTTTGACTATGTGTTTTCCGTAAAGCCCGGCCTTTCAGGGCTTTGGCAGGTGTCGGGCAGGAGCGATGTTGACTACGATGAGCGCATTTCGCTTGATTCCTACTATATACAGAACTGGTCCATTTGGATGGATATTTGGCTTATTGCAAGGACAATCTTTGTGGTGCTCTCTGGCAAAGGGGCGAGGTAGATGAAAGCGCATTTTAAGGCTTTTATAGCGTTGCTTTTTGCTCTGCTTTTAGCGGGCGGCACGGCTTTTGCGGCTCAAGGAATAGGCGCGGACGCGGCATACCCTTATATTGCGGAATATCTTGAAAGCATTCCCTTTGAACGGGGAGAACTCTATAAATGCACGCTTTCCGATCTGCGTGATGTTATGGCGCTTGCGGCGGATATTCACATAAATGTCTTTGAAGTGATAGACTGCTTTTACAGGTGGTGCGAGCCTAGGGGCATAAGAATCGCCATGTACGGCGATGACCTCCGCCAAATAGAAAAGGAATTTGATCTTGGCGGCCAGCGGATTTTGGCAATCCTTGCGCTTGAAAACCTTGAAAGGCTTGAAACAGGCGCTCTCCTTGAACCTTCGCAATGCGCGCTTGACATGTACTTGAACGAACCATACGAGGAGTACATAGAAATCGGCACGGTAAATTACGAGGAGCGCGCGGGTTTCAGAAAAATGAGCCCTAAGCTTTTTGACGAGGCATACGGAATTACAGTAAAGAAATTCTTTATAACCACCCAGCTTGCAAGGCTAGAGCTTTTTGAGCCAGGGAGGGGCGCAATCTACGTCAAGGCAATTTCGCGCCCAAAGCGCTGGAATCTGGACTTAGTTAGAAGAAAATAAAATAGGAGCGTTTTGCTTTGAACCGCCGCTGCCGCTGGCATTTTTATGCCTTTTTTAGTGTCTTTTTTTTCTGCGCCGCCGCCCATGCGGAACAGTACAGAATACGCGAAATTTACTACGAAATAGACGGAAGAACGCGGGAACACCCGCTTGAAAAAAACCTCGATATCGAAAGGCACAGGATTTACAATTCAAAGGAAGCCTTTGAAACCTACGTTAAAGACCTTGAAGTAAAGCTGATGAACCAGCGCGTGCTTAAAAGCGGCGAAATCAGTGTAACTTACGGCGAAGAAGATGAGGAAGGCATTGTGCCCGCCGACCTTTACATAAAGGCAGCCGACACCTTTAACTATGTGCTTCTCCCCTATCCTAAGTTTGACTCAAACGACGGGTTTAATCTCAAGCTGAAATTCAAGGACTATAACTTTTTCGGCTCGATGAATGAGCTTAACGCCGACATCGACTACGAATATGACCCGTATGACGAGACAAAGCACACCATTGGCGGGAACGTTTCTTTTGAAATTCCCTTTAGGCTTTTCGGGGAGGAATTTACTTGGTCTTTGGACACAAGCGTCTATCTTCCCATAGGCGAGCCTATTGACATTGACTTTTCGACAACGCTTGAGTATGAAAGGGAGCTTATCCCCTCCCGCCTTGAGCTTCACGCAGGGATTGCGCAGGAAGCCTACGTTTACCCGCGCGATGACTATGAAGAGCTTTACCCCGATGACCCTTACTATTTAAGCAACAAAATATACGTCAACCTGCCTGTTACGGTTTACACGCACAGCTACTTTGGGGACTTGCTTTGGACGCCTGAGCTTTCGTATACAGGCAACTGGGCTTTTGGCAGCATAACCGATGACGACCTGCGGGGCATCTTTTTGACATTCAAGCATTCGGCAAGCTTTGGCCGCTACGACTGGATTGGCAATTACCGCAGGGGATTTAGCCTTTCGGCTTCCAATACTTGGACCTATAACCCCATTACAACGGAAAAGGAGATTGCCGTTACGGCTAGCGCGAGCGGATACATGCCGATTTTTTCCTTTTTTGGCGTTTCTACCCGCGGCTACTTTATGTACGACTGGGAAAGCGACGGCGACTTGCAGGTTGACATGGGCTCTTACATGCGCGGAATTATTGACGAGCGAATTGAAACCGACATGGCTTTCTTTTTCAACCTTGACTTGCCGTTTAAGGTCCTTGATATTGACTTTGAGCGCACAACGGGCATAGGCTGGACAAAGTATATCAGCCTTGAAGCGTATCTTTCCCCGTTTTTTGACTTTGGTTTGACGCACGACCAATATACAGGAAAGTATTTTTCTTTTGATGATGCGTGGTATTCAGGCGGGGTGGAGTTTATTGTCTTCCCGGATGCTATACGCAGCGTTTACGCAAGACTTAGCTTAGGCTTTGACTTGAAAGAGCTTTTTACCAACGGCTTTGATTTTGGCGCGAGCGCAAAGCGGGAAGGCGGCGGAAGCATTATGGAAATTTTTATCGGCGTGGGACTCGAGTATTAAAGTAGAAATCTGCATGGGCTGAGCGGAGCTTGACAGCATTAAGCCTTTTTGCTATCTTTAGCGCGAATTGCGGATGTCGTATAACGGCTATTACCTCAGCCTTCCAAGCTGATGACGAGGGTTCGACTCCCTTCATCCGCTTACCGTTTTTCTATAAGCCCTCTTTCAAGCAGCGCTTCTAGGATTATCCCTGCAATTTCCTGCGGAAGATGCTTTTCCGTGTCTATAATCAAGTCGGCGGCGGAATAGTCCGTGTTGTCAATGCCGTAAAGTTCCATGTATCGACGGCTGTCTTCCGCGTCGCGCATTTCAGTAAAGCGCTGCACCTCTTCAAGGCTTCCCCCCTCTCTCTTCTGAATACGCGCCGAGCGCGCGGCTAAAGAAGCAGAAAGATACACTTTTAGGTCAGCCTCTGGCAGCATCCAAATTGCAAGGCGTGAGCCAAGCACGCATGACTGCGCGCGCGCCATTTCAACCTGTTTTGTGTCAACAATTCTGTCATAGGAGAAATCGGTCTTTGCCTTTTCCACAATCGTTTCAAAAGGAATGCCTTCTTCCGCCGCTATGTTCCTGAATGTGTAGTTTATCAGCTTGATATTGAGCGCATCGGCAAGAACCTGCGATACAGTTGTGTTCCCGCAGCCAGAGCGCCCTGAAATAGCAACACGCAAAACCCTGCCGGGAACAGGAGAAGCTTTGAAAACGGCATTGTCTGCACAGCTTATGTTATCTGATTTATTCAATGTTTCTTGCCTGCTCCCTTATATTTTCAAGTGAATCTTTAATGGAAATAACAGCCTGCGCTACTTCAAAATCTTGATTCTTTGAGCCGATTGTATTAGCCTCGCGGTTTATTTCTTGGCAGATAAAATCGATTTTCTTTCCGGGCGCGGGATTTTCATCGAGCTCCCTGCACAGAACGGCAAGATGGGAGTGCAGGCGGACAATCTCCTCGTTAATTGTGTACTTTACCAAAAGCGCTGCTATCTCCTGCATAATCCGCCTTTTGTCATCGTCTGTCAGGGCGCCGAGCATTTCCTCAAAGCGCGCGCGAATGTTGCCGCGAAATGTTTCTTCCATTAGAGGCAGCCGCTTTTCGATTACGGAAAGAGAGCTTTCTATTTTTGCCGCCATCGAAAGAATGTCAGCTTTAAGCGCTGCTCCTTCTTCCGCGCGCGAGCTGTCAAATTCTGCAAAAGCTTCTTCCATAAGAGGCGCGATTATTTCAGCGTATAAATTGCCGCCCTGCGCCCGTTCAGCGCGCAAAACCCCTTCCTGCGAAACAATAAGCGAAAGGGGAATTTCGCATTCGCGGCCGAGAGCAGCTGCAATTTCTGCAAAGGCGGCGGCATAAGCCTTCGCTGCCGCGGGGTCAACACATACGGCAAGATGAGAGCCGCCCTCGCGCACGCGCACTGTAACTTCAACCTTGCCGCGAATGACTTTTCCTGAAAAAAAGTCCCTGATACTTTTTTCGCTCATGCTAAGCCAATGCGGAAGATTAACAGACAAATCAAAAAAGCGCGAATTGACGCTTTTAATCTCTACCGTGGCAAATATTTCCCCCGCCTGCCTTTCGCGGCAAGCGTACCCTGTCATGCTTTTCATTTTTTTGCCCTGCCGCTTTTTGCAGCCTCGCGCGCCTTCAAGTCTTCTAAAACCATAAGGCCGAGTTTCCAGTTATCGCCCGCGCCCATTGTTATAAAAATATCACCGGGCTTAAGGCGGCTTGAAATATACTCCCGCGCATCGGCGGGCTCTTCAAAATAGCGGGCATTTTTGTTATTTTGCCGCACAGCGTCAAAAAGCGTTTTGCCCGTAACATGACCGTCAAACTTTTCCCGCGCTGAGGCGTAAATTTTATGGAGAATTACAGCGTCAGCCAGCTGGAATGATTTTGCAAAATCGCCGAGAAGCGCTGCTGTTCTGCTGTAGGTATGCGACATAAAGTCAACGATGAGCCTTCTGCCCGGATAAAACTCCCTAAAGCCCGCAAGCGTAGAGAGAATGGCTGTAGGATGATGGGCATAGTCGTCAAGAACGAGCACGCCGTCAGCCTCGCCTACGATTTCAGAGCGCCGCTTTGCGCCCGCGTAGTCCGCCAAAGCCATGCGCATTTTGCCTGCGTCAGTAAAATGAAGAGCGCCTTTTTCCCGCGCAATAATGGAAGAAGCAAGGGCGCATACGGCGGCGGCGTTAAGAACATTGTGCCTTCCCGGAATCTTCAGGCTGAACTCGCCAGGAATGCCTTTAAGCGAAAAATACTGCCTTCCGTCCCGCACGCCTAAAAAAGAAACCTTAAACTGGCTGCCGTCAGATTCGCCGTAGCTTGTATACACAATGTCGGGGCGCATGGAAAAAGCCTCTTTTGCAGCCTCGCGCGCGCCTGGATTGTCGGCGCAGTAAATCAGCTCGCCAAACTGCGGAAGAAGATTGATGTAATGGATAAACGCCGTTAAAATCGACTCGTAAGTCGGGTAGCAGTCCTGATGGTCGCTTTCTATGCAGGTAAGTATAATTTTAGAAGGGTGAAACGACATAAAGTTCCCGCGGTACTCGCAGGTTTCAGCCGCGAAATACTTAGAGCCGTTTATCATTGTGCATTTTCCGCCAAAAGATGAAAACGCGCTTCCCGCAAGAACGGATGCATCTAAATCCAGCGCCTTGAAAACCGCGCCTGTCATGCCCGATACCGTTGTCTTTCCATGTACGCCTGCAATTCCAATGGAAAACGAGCGCGCGGAAAACTGGCCCAAAGCCTCGCTGTAAGGTATCAGCGGAAGCGCTCTTCTTTCGGCCTCGATAAGTTCAGGATTTTCTTTTTCGGAATAAGCCGCGGAATAAATGACAAGGTCGGCATCTTTCGGGATATTATTTTCAGCAAATCCTTCAATCGGGGTTATGCCAAGCGAAGATAAAATTTCATCGGTATAAAACTTGTCGGAAACATCGCTGCCCGTAACAGACGCGCCCGCGTTAAGCAGAAGCTCCGCAAGAGCCGTCATGCCGGTTCCTTTTATGCCGACCATGTGTATTTTGAAGCCTGAAAGATTTTCAGGCAGGGAAAATGCGTTAGCCATTCGCATACATTTTATATAATAGACTTCTTTACGGCAAGCGTTATTTTAAGGCATAATTTCCGCATGGAAAAAAAGCTGGAATGGTTTTCATGTTGGCTATCAGAGTACACGAATTACGAAACGGCAAAAAATACCGGCGGCTTTTCGCTTGACACTATGCGCATCCTTGCAGAGCAGGCAGGCAATCCGCAAAAATATTTTAAGTCTATCCATGTCGCGGGCTCAAAAGGCAAGGGCTCTGTTTCCGCAATGGCGGCGGCAATTCTTTCAGAGGCGGGCTTCGCGACAGGGCTTTATACATCTCCGCACATTCTTTCTTTTCTTGAGCGCATTACAGGGTCTGCGGGGCTTCCCCCTGACAGCGTCCTTGAACACTCCGCCCGCGCTGTTGTTGCCTGCGCTGAAAAAGCCGAAAGCCTTTTGCCAGCGGAAAAGCGGCCTACTTGGTTTGAGCTTATGACGCTTTTTGCAATGCTCTGCTTTAGAAATGCAGGGTACGAGTGGGCTGTTTTTGAAACGGGGCTTGGCGGACGGCTTGACTCGACAAATATTCTAGCGCCTGAAGGCTGCATTGTCACGCCGATTGAAATTGAACACACCGAGTATCTCGGCGGCACAATTAGGGAAATCGCGGGGGAAAAAGCAGGCATTATAAAGAAAAAAACGCCGGTTTTTATCTCCCCGCAAACGCCTGAAGCCGCTCAAGTTTTCGCAGGAAAAGCTGCAAGCCTTTCCGCGCCTGCTTTCTTTATGGAAGAAGCTATATCTTCTCTTAAATCTGCCTACGTCAAGCCTAGAAGCAGCCGCTTTCAGGCACTGCTTTCTGTCAAGGCGGAATTCAACGCGCTTTCAGGAGGAGCCAAGTTTGAAAGACCGCTTTCCTTTTCGCTTAAAATGCCGTCGCAAATTCAGGCGGAGAACGCGGCTCTTGCGGCATACGCCGTTAAAACGCTTTTGCCGCAGATAAGCGAAGAGACAATCGAAAAGGCGCTTTCTGAATGCTTTCTCCCAGGCAGGTTTGAAATTCTTTGCGGCAAAAACGGTGTTATCGTCCTTGACGGAGCGCACACTGAAAACAGCCTTAAAAGTACTCTTGCCTCGTTTTTTAAGATTTTCAGCGAAAGCGAACCAGCGCATCTTCTTTTTGCCTGCGCTGCGGATAAAAACGCAAAAAGCATGGCAGCCCTTGCAAACAAAAAATTTGCGCGCATTACAATTACAAAGCCTGGAAGCAAAAAGCAAGGCGACATTGAGGGCACGGCACAAGCGTTCCGCGAGGCTTGCAGAACAGCGAACGGAAAAGAAATCAACGTTATTCCCGAATGGGAGAGCGCTATCAAAGTCGCGCTTTCGGAAGCGGAAAAAGAAGGAGCTGCGCTTTTGATTACAGGCTCGTTTTACCTGCTGGCGGAAGCGAAAAAGATACTTGCCCCGCGCCTTCAGGGGCAGGAAAGGAGAGGCTAACCGCAATAAGCTGCATAAATGTGGCTTGGGCTTCGCTGCCTGCCCTGCTAGATGATGTGCCGAGCGGCTTGTACAGCGGATTATAAAGCGGGTCGCCGCAGACTGGCAAACCCATTGAGGCAAGATGCGCCCTTACCTGATGGCGGAATCCCAAATCAAGCGAGCATAAAAGGGATGCGAATTTTCCATCGGGGATAATTCTTTCAACCGCGACATTGGTAGCGTATTCTCTCGGTGAACCGCGCTTATCTCTTGAGTGGAAAACGGGGCGAACCTCCCTTCCGCCGGGTCCGAATGCCCTGAAACGCGATTTAATGCAAAAACTGCTTCCTTCTGCATAAGGCGGTTGCCTGCACACCTCGGCAGTACAGTTGCAAAACGCGCGATAGGACTTTACAAAAAGCCCTGCTTTCTGCGCTTTGTCAAGAAAATCAAAGACGCCCTGAGTTTTTGCGACAAGCACAAGCCCCGCTGTAGCAAAATCAAGGCGGTGCAAAAGCCCGCGCTCTATAGGCTTTTTCCCGACAACGCGCCGCGCTTCAGCAGGAGTTTCCGGTAAAGATAGATACCAGAATAAAAGATTGTCCCTGTCTTCTTCTCTTAAAGGAGCCGAGTGCAAATTGTGCGGCTTCCAGAGGACAGCGTATCCCGACGTGTCAAGGAGGACTTCGGGCGCTTCCCTGTAAAAGCGGGCATAAAAATCCGCAGACAGCGGATTTTCCGCCGGCGCGTTCATTTTTAGCCTTCCGCCTGCTGTTTTGCTTGAAGAAAAACGGGCTTGCCGCAGCATTTAAGCGCGCGGAGGGTATTCTTAAAGTGTTCAGGCAGGGGCGCGCGGAATACAGACAGAGCTTCCTCTCCCGGAAGCCTTATGCTTAAAGAAAGCGAGTGCAGCATCATCGGGAGGGATGCGGCCTGTTTTCCGTAAAGCGGGTCGCCGAGAACAGGGCAGCCGAGGTATCGGCTGTGCACACGGATTTGATGGGTTCGTCCTGTATAAATCCTGAAAAGAGCAAGCGAATAATCCCCGTATTCCGCGATAACCTTATACGCGGTTTTTGCGCGCTTGCCCGTCCTGCCTGCTGGCAGACAGGCGGCAGGGCGGCTCCCTGCGGAGCAGGCTTTGGCGGAATATGGAGCGCAGGAAAAGCGAAGGCGGTTTTTGGGGTCGCGAAAAATAACGTTTTCAACAACGCCTCTTTTTTCAGGCGGAGAGCCGCATAAAATTGCGGCGTAGATTTTCCTTGCGCGATGAGCCTTAAACTCGTTTTGCAAAAACTGCGCGGCACAAGGATTTCTCGCGGCAATCATCACGCCAGAGGTGTCTTTATCGAGCCTGTGAACAATGCCCGGCCGCGCTGTTTCTGGGGATGCGCCGTCAGCGGAAAAAGCGTTAATCCCTTGCGCCCTCCAGTGAAAAAGAAGCGCGTTGACCAACGTGCCGCTCCAGTTTCCTGCCGCGGGGTGCACAACCATTCCGCTTTTCTTATTAATGACGGTAACGTCATTGTTTTCAAAGAGAATGTCAAGCGGAATATTTTCAGGCTCAATGCTTTCAGGGACGGGGTCAGCCCACAGCAGGGAAACGGCGCTCCCCGCTTTTACAGGCTTGGAAAGCTTTGCAGGCTTTCCGTCAACTTCAACAGAAATCAAGCCGTTTTTAAGCCTTGAGCGCGCAATTCCGCAAACTTGGGCGCAGTACTTGTCAAGGCGGATAGAGCCGCCGCCTTCAAGGGTTACAACAAAGTCCGCTTTATTCTGCATATTAGCGGAGGGGCGCTTCCCCTGCGGAAAACGTTTGCGGCACCGCAGGCTGCGGAAATGGGCTTTCCGCATTCGAGTAAATCCTAGGGCGCACCTGAATCGGGTGGACTTCCTGCGCGGCGGCTTCGGCTTCCCGACTTTCCCTTCTTTTTCTTAAAGCCCTGCGAACTACAAAGTCAACTGCCGCAATCCCCACGGAAATTCCTGCGGAAGCAATAAAAAGCATTTTGTATTCATCGTTTGTAACGGATACAGCTGTCGAGGAATCCTTAAAAGGCCAGGGAAGATAGGCTGAAGACATATCGTGCGCAAAATACCTGTATACATCGTAAAATACTGTTGAAAAAAGCACTACAAAAGGAAATGTTCCAAACGCTATAATTTCTGCCCGCCTTATATCCCGCAAAAGAGGATTGAATTCCTCTTCTTCATATGGCGCGGGCTCGCCATCGTTTGTGTTGTCGGCGGCAGGAAGAAGGCTGCAAAAAAACACCGCGAAAACCGCGCAAGCGGTAAAGCGCAAGGCGCTCGACTTCACTCTCGCGCCCCGAAAATCGCGGTGCCAATGCGCACCATTGTGCTTCCTTCTTCAATGGCGATTTTGAAATCCGAAGACATTCCCATCGAAAGCTGTGAAAAATCAAGGGCGGGATAGCGCCTTTCGCATTCCGCCTGAATGGAGCGGAGCTTCCTGAAAGAGGCGCGGATTTCTCGCTCATCATCGGTAAAAGGCGCCATAGTCATTAGCCCGCGGATTTTCACATGCGGGCAGGAAAAGGCAAAGTCAATGGAAGAAAAAAGCTCATCGGCACTCATGTAGCCCGATTTCGATTCTTCGCCCGTATGGATTTCAAAAAGCACGCCGATTTCTTTTTCAATTTCCGAAGCTCTTCTTTCAATTTCCGCAAGCAATTCCTGCCTGTCAACCGACTGTATGCAGGCGGCAATAGGCAAAATGCGCTTTACCTTATTGCGCTGGAGGCTTCCTATTAAATGAAGCTCGATAGCGGGAAACTCATCAAAGAGAGGCGGAAACTTTTCCGCAGCCTCTTGCACGCGGTTTTCGCCAAAGACAAGCTGGCCTGCTTCAGCCGCCTCCCGCACAGCAGAAAGCGGATGAAACTTGCTGACAGCAATCAGCTTGACAGAGCCCGCCTCTCTTCCCGCACGGCAAAGAGCTTCTTCAATTTCATCTTTGACTTTAGCAAGATTTTCTTTTATGCCCATGTTTTTGTTCGCGGTTCATTGTACGGCTAAACGAAGAGGTTATCAAGGGAGACCGGATTTATAGTTTAAGAGCATAGGGCAACGGCAAGCGCTCCGCCACAATCGCAATTCTCTCTCCACAAAAACGGCGATTTTTGCAACAACAATCTGCGCCAGATGGGTATCTGAATTACGGCTGTTTTAGTGGTCTAGTGGTCTAGTGGTCTAGTGGTCTAGTGGTCTAGTATCTTAGTTATCTAGTTGCTGGGGGAACGGCATAGAGGAAACGCTTGCCTACTATGATTTTCCGGCTGAGCGCTGGAGGCATATACGCACAAACAAGAGAATGATTCTTACTTACAAAACGTCAACAGGCTATTTACAGAATGTCAGCACGCTATTTACGAAACGTCAGCCGTCTATTTGCAAAACGTCAGGCGTAAGCTGACGATCGCTGCGCGATTCAAGCGCGCATGGAGCGCCTTAATATGGTCGCAGAGGAGATACAGCAAGGGCTTTGAGTTTTATTTTAATGAGGCTTGCAAAAAATTTGTGAAAGATTATTGACATTACCTTGCCATGCTGCTTAACCTATAAGAGAGTTCTTGCTTTAACTATGCAGGGGAAGAGGGTGCGTTTGTGAACTCAAAGTACAATTTTGACGAGCTGATTGAAAGGCGCGGCACAAGCTGCGTAAAGCATGATTTTGCCATGCAGCTCAAGGGGCGGAATGACCTCTTGCCGCTATGGGTGGCGGATATGGATTTTAGGCTGCCTGACGAAATCCTTTCTGACTTTCACAAGCGAATTGACCATGGCATTTTTGGCTACAGCGGCCCTAGTGCCGACTACTATGACGCCCTAAACAAGTGGTTTTCCGCGCATTACAGCTATACCG
>CAZDXD010000022.1:5230-14899 GCA_964509415.1 uncultured Treponemataceae bacterium | reverse complement strand
AAACTCACTCCCTCGCCGTCCTCCACATCGCGGGCAAGCCTAGCTCCTATAACCTTGTCCAAGTAAAGCGGGGAAATGCCTGGCGCAAGCACTTTTTCGGTGCGCAGTATGGCTACATCGCTTGCAGAGACAATCTCGCCTGCCTTCATGCTGCGCATATAGTGAAGCGACCTGTTTGTCCTTCCGTAGTTTGCTTTTTCCGAAGGCGCGAGTCGCTTTTCTTCCTTGCCGAGTATTCTCTCGACACGTTCATCGCCGTATTCGTGCTTTAAGCATGAGACAATCTCTTGCGGCATCTTGCCCGTTGCTTCGCGCAGGGCTTTCACCATCACCCTAAACTGATTTGGGTCAAGCGCTACGGGGTCGTCAAGGCCGCCGCCATCCTTAGAAAGGCAAATGTGCTTTTCTATGGCGCACGCTCCGCAGGCTAGGCTAAGCGCGGGCACAAGCACGGGGTCCAACGAGTGGTCGCTTATCCCGCACGGCAGCGAAAACCGCTTTTTAAGAAAAGAAACCGTCCGCACGCTGTATTCGTCTTCCGGCGCGGGGTAGGCGGTTATGCAGTGGAGAAGGACAACGCGGCAGTCGGGCGAACTCCGCTTGCAGGCTGCCACCGCGCGCTCAATGTCTTCTAGCGTTGAAACGCCCGTTGACAAAATAAGAGGCACGCCGAATTGCGTACATTCGCTTATAAGCGGAAAATGGTTTAATTCGGGGGAAGCTATTTTTATGGCAGGGGGCGCAAGCTCTTTTAAGCATTGAGCGCTTTTTGTGCCGAAAACAGAGCAGAGAAAGATGAGCCCGCGCCGCTCGCAGCTTTCTTTTGCTTCGGCGAAAAACTCCAGAGGGACTTCAAGCTCCTTAAACCTGTCATAAAGCGGGATTTTCCCTCCCGGAAGGTCAACAAGCCCCACTTTTGGATGCAGAATTTCATCCGCAAAAACCATTTGGAATTTCGCGCAGTTAGCGCCAGCCTCTGCCGCGGCGGCTATCAACTCATCCGCTTTTTTAAGGCTCCCGCCATGCGTCGTGCCGATTTCCGCTATTACAAGGGGATTGGCGTTTGTAAATGTGCCGCCCGCTATGCTGAGGCTTTGCGCAGTTTTCTCTTGCATTTTTCAAATCCCTGTTCCTTGCAAATTATAGCACAAAAAGACTACTCGACAAAATGTTTGCAATGGGATATGATTGGTTGCAATCGCGGCGGGCGTTGCCATTTGCCGCTAATTTATTTAGCTTTTGGAACAGGAGTTGTTATGAAAAGTCTGTACTGCGATGTGTGCAAGAAAGAACTCACAGAGCCTGTAAAGGGAAGAAATTATTTTCATATCCGCGAATACGATTTGTGCGAGAGCTGCAAGGACACAATCGACTCTAGGCTTCGCCCGGTTGTCCGCGGACACAATCCGTATTCCACCGATTGGTATGAGCAGGAAGTAATTTCGTTTATCGAAAAAGGCTGCGCTTCCGGACGCCCTTAACTTTTTGCCGATTTACAGCGCTAACCGGTCAATCAATGCCTCGCCAAGCTGTCAGCAGAGCTTTGCTTCTGTTGACAGGGTTGGCGTGTTTTGATACTATCCTGAACAAACTAAAGGAGTACAAATGTCAGGACATAGCAAATGGGCGACTATTAAGCATGCCAAAGGCGCCGCCGATGCAAAGCGCGGCCAAATGTTTACCAAGCTAATAAAAGAAATTTCTATCGCTGCCCGTGACGGAGGCGGGGACCCGGATGCCAATCCTAAGCTGAGGGCTGTTATCCTTAAAGCTCGTGCTGCAAATATGCCCAAGGACAATATCGAAAGGGCGATTAAGAAAGGAACGGGCGAGCTAGGCGGCGTGAGCTATGAGGAGCTTACATACGAGGGATACGGTCCCGGTGGGGTTGCAATCCTTGTTACCGTGCTTACTGACAACAAAAACCGTACTGCGGCGAGCGTTCGCAATATCTTTGGCAAGCACGGCGGGAATCTCGGCTCGACCGGTTCCGTTGCTTATCTTTTTAACAGAAAGGGAGTTATTGAATACGATGCTTCCGCTGTAAGCGAAGATGAGCTTATGGAGGCCGCTCTTGAAGCCGGTGCTGATGACGTTGAAACAGAAAACGGCATTATTACGGTTACAACGGACCCGGCAGCGTTTGTCTCTGCGGTGGAAGCACTTCAGGCTAAGGGCTTTGAGTCTGTTTCTGCTGATATCGAAATGGTTCCGGATACATATTCCGCGCTGGATGCCGAGACTACAAAAAAGGTTCTGCGCTTAATTGACAAGCTGGAAGAGGACGATGACGTGCAGAATGTCTACTCGAATATCGATATCCCCGAAGGCTTCGAGGCGGAATAATTTCGCCGGAAGGCAGACAAGGCAAGGCAGGGCATGCGCCGCGTTCTGGGCGTAGACCCTGGCTTGGCTTCGTGCGGCTACGGCATAGTTGGCTTTTGCGACAGCCGTTGCTCGCTTATAGACTATGGCGTAATTGAAACCTCGCCCGATTCCCCGCATTCAAGCCGCCTTCTTTATATCTATAAAGAGTTTTCCCGCATACTGGAAGAGTTTTCTCCCGATGAGGCGGGAATCGAAACGCTCTATTTTGCCAAAAACGTAACAAGTGCCCTTGCCGTAGCGGAAGCCCGCGGCGTTGTATCCATGTGCCTTGCGGAGCACGGGATTGTGCCAAAAGAGTACTCGCCCGGCACTATCAAGAAGACGGTTTCAGGCATGGCGCACGCAGACAAGCGCTCCGTTCAGGAGGCGGTTAAGCTTTTGCTGGGGCTAAAAGAAATTCCAAAGCCCGACCATGCGGCGGACGCGCTTGCCGCCGCCATAACCCACATTCACTGCGGGGAGCTTTCGTTTGCCAAGAATGCACTTTAACGCATATTGTTGCGGGTATTGACAGATGCGCTGGCAACTTTTATATTATATAGCTACGCGGCTTGTATCGCATGAAGCGATGCAGGGGAGGCAGCACTTCCCCTTGCCTAAATAGCCGCGCGGCTAAGGTTTCGCTTTTAAGTTTTTCAGGCTGTATGTCATGAAGCATACAGGTCTTTTCAGAAGAGGGCTTGTACGCTTTTTATGACAGGAGCTTTGAGAAGTTCACTGAACCCCGCGCCGCGCAATGGGCGCAAAATGCCGCTTCTTCTTGCTGTTTTGCTTGCGGCCTCGCTTGTTACGCTTGCAGTGTCCGCAGGGCTTGGAAGCGTTCATGTGCCGCTAAAAACATCGGCCGCGATTCTTTTAAGCCGCGCGCCGCTAGTTGGCGGTCTCATTCCGCAAACGTGGGATGCGCTGCAAGAAAGCATTGTACTAAACCTGCGCCTCCCGCGTGTGTGTCTCGGCTTTGTAGTCGGCGCATCCCTTGCTGTTTGCGGGGTAACCATGCAGGCGCTTGTCCGCAACAGCCTTGCCGATCCCTTTATACTCGGCGTTTCAAGCGGCGCGGAAGCCTTTGCAACGCTTGGCGTGCTTTTCGGCGCGTTTTCGTTTTTGGGCACTTACTCCCTCGCAATAAGCTCATTTTTAGGCGCTGCTTTTACATTCATTCTTGTTTACTCGCTTTCTCGCGTGCGCGGAAAATTAAGCATTGCGCAGCTTTTGCTTTCAGGTGTTGCCGTTTCGATGATAATGAACGGAATTACAAACATTATCACCTTGAGCGCCCCGAATGCGCTAGGCATTCATAACGCCCTTTTTTGGATGTCAGGAAGCCTTGCGGGAGCGAGATGGGCCTATCTCACGCTGCCGTTTGTTGTTCTTCTGCTCTGCATGGCGGTTTTGATGGCAAACTACCGCGCCCTCAATCTTCTTCTTTTAGGGGATGAAAGCGCAAGCTCGCTCGGCGTAAACGTCAAAACAATGCAAAAAGTGCTCGTTATTGTTGCCTCGCTCATGGCGGGCGTAACGGTTTCGGTGAGCGGCTCAATCGGCTTTGTAGGCCTTATGGTGCCGCACTTTGCAAGGCTCATTGCAGGAGCAGACCACAAGCGAGTGCTGCCCATTTCGGCGCTTTTAGGCGGAATCCTCGTTGTCTGGACTGATGCGGCGGCAAGGACGGTGATAGCGCCGGAGGAGCTCCCCGCGGGCGTTTTAACCGCTGTGTTCGGCGGGCCTGTCTTTATATGGATGCTCAAAAAAAGAGATAAGGAGAAGACGTAAAACGTGAAAAACACCAAACCGCGCGGCGGTACTTCACCCGCGCCTGACACTGCTTCTAGTGAAGCCTTCTTAATGGTAGAAAACTTGACTTACTCCTATAAGGCAGGGAAGAGCGCACATAAAGACGACAAGAGGGAAGGGCGTGCGCTTGCGCTTGACGGAGCGTCCTTTTATGTAAGGCACGGGGAGTTTGTAGGCTTGGTTGGACCTAACGGCAGCGGAAAGTCTACTGCGCTTAAAAGCATCTGCCGTGCACTTATGCCGCAAGGGGGCAAAATCCTACTTGAGGGCGAAAATATCCTTTCCATGCCTTACCGCAAAATCGCCTCTAAAATGGCGGCGGTAGGGCAGGAAAGCGCGGTTTTTTTCGATTTTACAGTAGAAGAGATTGTGGCGATGGGACGCTACCACAAAAAGAAGCTCTTTGACATTGAAACGGCAGAGGATAGGCGCGCTGTGCAGTCGGCGCTTGAACAGCTGCAAATGGAAAGCCTTAGCGACCGGCGCTACATGAGCCTTTCAGGGGGCGAAAAGCAGCGCGCGCTTATTGCCCGCGCCCTCTCGCAGGAGGCGGCGTTTTTTGTGCTCGATGAGCCTACAAATCACCTTGACATAAGCAGCCAGATTAATCTTTTTGACTTTATAAAAAGCCTTAATGTTACCGTGCTTGCGGCCTTTCACGACCTCAACATGGCGGCTCTTTACTGCGACAGGCTCTATGTTCTCCAAAACGGGAAGATAAGGCTTGAAGGCTCAGCAGCGGAAGTTTTAACCGAAGAGAACATTCTTGCCGTCTACGGCGTGCGGAGTACAGTTACAATAAACCCGCTGACGGGAAAGCCATATATAGCCTTTTTGCCCTCCGCTGTAAACCTGTAGGTGTTTTAGAGGTATTTAATATGAAAGAAAAAAAGATGAAAAAGATTATCGCCCTTGCCGCGCCGCTTTGCTTACTCTTTATGCTTGTGTCTTGCGGAAACCGCACGGCATCTACCGCAAACGCCGCCCAGAGCACCGCGCCTGTTGCACAAGAGGATAGCGCGGACGGCTTTCCGATGACTTTAAGCAACTACGACCGCGAAGTGGTTATTTCAAAGCGCCCAGAGCGCGTGCTGACGCTAGGCCCTAACTGCACGGAGCTTTTTGCAGCGCTCGGTCTTTCAGAGCTTGTAATAGGGCGCTCCCTCATAAACCACAGCCGCGGACCTCTTGCAGAATACGCCGATAGCGTAAACTCTATCCCGCGCCTTAATTACGCCTCTGCTACGCGCGAGGCGGTTCTGGCAAGTGGCGCGGACTTTATTTACGCCATTGACTGGGAAATAGGCGGGGCGGGCGTTAGCATTGAAGAAGCCGCGCAGTACGGCATGGCAGTTTATGTCAATTCGGCTTCTACCTTAGAAGAACAATTTGCGGAAATTCGCGACATAGGGCGGATTTTTGGCATTGAAGCGCGGGCGGAAAGATTTATCGCCGACCAGAAAAGTAGCATTGACGCTGTCGCGGCTGCCGTTGCCGGCATTGAGCCTATCTCTGTTCTTGTGTACGACAGCGGAAGCAGCGGAATTTTCACCTGTTCAGGCAGCAACTTTGAGTCCTTGCTTATTTCCCTTGCAGGCGGAAGAAATGTCTTTGATGACTTGAGCGAGCGGCAGTGGGTTACGGTGAGCTACGAAGAAGCCCTCGCGCGCAATCCCGATGTAATTTTAATTCATGACTACGACGCGCCTTCTGTAGAAGAGAAAATCCTCGAGATAAAAGCCTCTGCCCTAAACAGCCTTGAAGCGGTAAGGAATGAGCGCTTCGCTGTCATTGACCTTGAAAGCGTGCTGCCCGGCAACCGCATGGCTTACGCTATCGAAAAAATGGCCGCTGCCTTTTACCCTGACCTTTTTGCGCAATAAAGGCTTTTGGTTGCACCTTACCGGCCTATTTTGCGGAAGCCTTCAACACGCGGACTTACAGAAACGGTTTTAGGGCTTGTCTCCCCGCGAGCAAGATAACGGTATCCAATTCCCGCTATCATCGCGCCGTTATCCGTGCAGAGCTTGAGCGAAGGAAAAATGCACTCTAGGTCACCCTTTGCAGCAAGCTCGGCTCTTAAAAGAGAATTAGCGGCAACCCCGCCGCCCGCGACAATTCGCTTTATGCCGGTATCTTCCACTGCAAGGAAAAGCCTTGAAAGGAGAATCTGCACGGCGGTCTTTTGAAAGGCGGCGGCGATGTTTTCAGGGCTTTTTTCGTATGCAGGATTCCAGAACTTGTCAAGCTGGTTTATTACAGCTGTTTTAAGCCCTGAATACGAAACATCGTAGCGGTGAGCCGCGCTTTCCCTGTGAAGCCGCCCGGAGCCATCGGCGCTTTTGTCTATTTTAGGCAGTGGAAAATCAGCAGCTTCTGCGCATCCCTTTGCGGCAAGACGGTCTATCGCAACGCCGCCCGGATACCCCAAGTTATAGAACTTTGCAACCTTATCAAATGCCTCGCCTGCGGCATCGTCAACAGTTGTACCGAGCACTTCGATTGAGTCAAAATCCCGTACTTTGCAGATAATTGAATGCCCCCCTGAAACTAAAAGCCCAAGGTAAGGATAGGGAATATCGCGCTCAAGATGAGCCGCGTAGAGGTGCCCGAGCATATGATTAACGGCGATAAAGGGCTTTCCTTCCGCTGTCGCGAGCGTTTTGCCGAATGTAAGGCCTATAAGAAGCGCCCCCGCAAGGCCAGGCCGGTTTGTCGCGGCAACGCCGTCAATATCGGAAAGCTCAAGTCCTGCGTCTTTAAGAGCTTGCATTGCAACAGGCAAAATCCATTCCGTGTGCTTTCGGCTTGCAATTTCAGGTACAACTCCGCTGTATTCGGCGTGAAAGGGAATTTGCGTTGCAATAACGTTGCTCAATATCTTTTTGCCGTCTTCTACAACGGCGGCGGCGGTTTCGTCACAAGACGTTTCTATTCCAAGAACTTTCATCTGTAATTGCCGCTGTATCGCGCCTCCTCGCTTTCAAGAGATGCAAGAAGAGCCGATAAATCCGTCACATTGTATCCCGCCGCTGTGAGAGCCGGATAAAGCTCCGCAAGGATTTCCGCAAGCTCTTCCGACCAAACGTGCCCTATCATCACCGCGTGGCCGTTTTTGGAGGCGCTTTTCACCCCCTGCAAAACAGCCGCGCGAATCTCTTCCCTGTCCTGGCTGTTATCCAGAAACACCGCTCGCTCCAAGATGCGCATGCCGCGTTCAGCTGCGATTTCGGGCGCGGCAGTTCCCGCTATGGTTCTGGAATCAAGAAAGAAAATAGAGCGCTCCTCTATTACATCAAAAACCGCTTCCATTGACTCGGCATCCGCTGTAATAAGAGAGCCCTCGTGGTTATTAAGCCCCGAAACAGGCCATATTTCATCGAGATTGGCATTAACTACGGCGTGGATTTCTTCTGCCGTCATGCCCGGCATAACAGCACCGGGACCGGGGTCAATATTAAGGTTTACAGCTTGCATTGGTTGATGGAGAATCACCTCCTTGCCGGCGGCTCTTATCCTTTCCGCGCATTCAGCCGAATGCGGAAGGGAAGGGAGGACGGCTATTGTGCACGGAAAGGGTAGGTTAAGGAAAGGCTCAAGATGAAAAAGATTGTGCCCCGCGTCATCAAAAACAAAGCAAAGCGTTCCCGTCCCTTCAGGCACAGCTAGTGCCGAAAATTCCTCATCTTCCGGCGCGGTTTCAGGCGGCGTAGAGGGCAGGGGAGGTGCGCTTTCTTCCTGCCCCTCATGGGATTCGGGTTCGGCTCTTCTTTGCGGAGTTTCCTGTTCCTGCGCGCGTTCACGCGCGGCAGGTTCCGCCTGCTGTTCCGTTTCGGCAGAGGCGGGGAGGCTCTCTCTTTCTGTTTCTATTTCCTGTGGTGCGAACACGCATGTTCTCAAGGCAAAAAAAAGCGCCAATATGCCGAAAAGAACAGCAATCAAAACCGCCGCTTTTTTAATCCGCTGAATGCGCATTTTCCTTTTTTTTTCGACGGCAGAAAGCTTCCTGGCAGTTGAGTGCTTTTTAAGTTTTTCGGGCGTTGCGCCTACGGATGAGCTTTTCCGCTGCGAGGTTCCGGCGCTTTTTCTTTTTCGCGCAGGCGCTCTTTGCGCTCCTCCTGATTTTTTCTCTTTCATGTATTACTTAGCCTTTCTTTTGCAAATTTTATCACAAAACGCCGCTGCCTGTCTGTAAAGCGGACATGGAGCGGGTGCCGCCTTGACGAAACGCCTTCCAGACTATACCATTGGTGCTATGGGCATTGAAAAAGCGGTTTTCGCAGGGTCCTTCGATCCGCCGACATTCGGGCATCTCAACATCATTGAGCGGGCTGGCAGGATTTTTGACGAGGTGCATGTTGTTGTTTCGGTGAACAGCGAAAAGAAGTATCTCTTTTCGGAAAAAGAGCGCCTCGCGCTAATGAAGGAGCTTGTTGCCGGCTGGAAAAATGTTTTCGTTCATTCATGGAATAGCCTGATTGTAGAATACGCAAAAAAAATCGGCGCAGGCGTTTTAATACGGGGGGTGAGAAACCTTGCCGATTTTTCTTATGAGTTTGATCTTGCAATGATGAATCGCGGCTTAAATCCTGAAATTGAAACCGTGTTTCTGCCGACGGACCCTGAATACTTTGTGCTTCGCTCCAGCGCGATAAAAGAACTTAGCAGCTTTGGCGGCGATGTTTCCTCGATGGTGCCTAAAACAGTCGCGGCGGCTTTGCGTAAAAAATACAACGCTTGACATGGCGGCTCCCATAGAGTTATTATAGCTTAATTCTTCTTAAAAACGAGAGGTTGCTATATGGCAGTGCCAAGGGCCAAGACATCAAAGGCCCGTACCCGCAGAAGGAGGGGAATCAATATGCGCCTTAAAGCTCCCACTCTTGTCGAGTGCGCAAGCTGCGGCAATTTGATTGTACCTCATCGAGTGTGTCCAAAATGCGGTTTTTACCGCGGAAGACAGGTTATTATTCCTGACAATAACGGTTAATTTTTGAGAGGTGTACAATGAACCAAGAATTGTTTGACAAGCTGCAAAAGCTGATTGCCGACAAACTTGACATCGATGTGGAAAAAGTTACGCTTGACGCGTCTTTCCGCCAGGATCTTGGTGCCGACAGTCTCGACACTTACGAGCTGGTCTATGCCATCGAGGAAGAGCTTGGCATTCAGATTCCTGACGAAAAAGCGAATGAGTTTGAGACTGTCCGCGACGCATACGAGTTTATCGAAGCGCAGTCCGGCAACTAATGCTGACAAGGGTGTATTTGCAAAAAAGCCTTCTCTGACAGCTGAAAGAAAACGGCAGCTTGCGGGTTTTCAAAAAACAGCGGGTTGCCGTTTCCGCAATCCCGTCATTCTGGATTTGGCCTTTCACCATCGCTCTTTTTCAAACGAAACTCCAAAGGGTGCGGCAGGTCATGTCCGCGCGAACAATGAGCGCCTTGAATTTCTCGGGGACGCTGTTCTCGGTCTTGTGACGGCTTC
>CAZDXD010000022.1:0-5130 GCA_964509415.1 uncultured Treponemataceae bacterium | reverse complement strand
GATTTTAAGAGCATTTTGCAGGAATATGTGCAGAAAAACTATAAAACAATGCCCTTGTACAAAGAAGAGGGAAGGTCAGGTCCTGCGCATAATCAGGTGTTTTCAATTTCGGTGAATGTACACGGAAGAGTGTTCGGGCCGGCTTTGGGCAAAAACAAAAAGGAAGCTGAACAGGCAGCGGCGGAAAAAGCCTGCATTGAAATGGGAATAGGCTAGTCCGATCCCGCTTTGAGCTTTTCGCTATACGCCTTGCCGATTGCCGTAAGCTTTTCCTTTGTATTGCATTCGGGGTCTGCTATAACCGCAGACATAAGTTCCTTCAAAACAAGCCCCATTTCTTGCCCTGCGGGAATGCCTGCCGCGATTAAATCCTTGCCGTTTACTGCAAGGTCTTTCAAGGATAAAGCCGCCTTTGCTTTAAGCTCCTTTTCAATCCTTTCTTTAAGCTCCCTGTTTTCTCCCGATTCCGCTTGACGCGCCATGCGCAGGGCGGCTTCGCTTTGCGGGTTTTCAGCGAATGTCGCGGCGGAATCGGCTGCTCTCAAGGCAAACAGATCGGGAATATTTTCCACGCCCGCCTTTACCATAAAGCGCCTTACTGCGGCGGCAGACCAGCTGCTTTCGTAGTGGAACATGTGGTTTTCAATAAGGCTTGAAACAGTTTTTACGGTTTTGCCGGGAAACCGCAGCCTCATCAATATGCTTTTTGCCTTCTTTGCAGAGACGCTTTCGTGATTATAAAACGTAAAGCGCCCCTTTTCTGCATTCCATTCCCTGCACTCTGGTTTTCCTATGTCATGGAAAAGGGCTGCAAGCCTTACATTGAGATTTTCAGGGCTACTGAGGTCGCAGGCGTTAAAGAGATGGTCAAGCACATCGTCCTTGTGAAAGCCCAGTTGTTCAACGCCGCGGCAGTCAGCCATTTCAGGTAGAACAAGCGCAAGAAGCCCTGTTTTTTCCATTAAGCGGAAGGCAACAGAGGGCTTATCGGCAGAGAGCATTTTGATAAGCTCATCGCGAATGCGTTCTTTAGAAACTGAGGCGACAGATGCAAGACATTGCGGAATGGCAGCAAGCGTTTTTTCGGCTACGGCAAAGCCTGTCTGGGCTGCGAACCTTACGCAGCGCAAAGGCCTAAGACCGTCCTCCGAAAAGCGCATCTGCGGGTCGCCTACGGTTTCGATTATCTTTTTTCTTATTGCATCCCGCCCGCCGAAAGGGTCGACAACTTCGCCGTCAGGGAGGCGTACTGCAATCGCGTTCATTGTAAAATCGCGGCGGGCAAGGTCTTCCTCTATAGAAGATGAAAAGCGCACTTCATCGGGATGGCGCGAATCGGAATACCCTTTTTCCGTGCGGAACGTGGTGCATTCAATCCTCGCGCCCTTAAAGAAAATTGTAACCGTTCCGTGCGCAATCCCTGTGGGGATAACCTTTTTGAAAAGCGAAATTACCTTTTCAGGCGGCGCGTCTGTCGCAACGTCAAGGTCTTCAGCCTTTTTACCGAGGTAAAAATCCCTGACTGCCCCGCCTACCATATAAACGGAAAAGCCGCCTTGCGCAAAAACCGCAGACAGGTCAATTAAAACAGAAGGCGGGCGCATTCTGTCTTTTTGCGTATTGTCTTTCATGGAAAGATAACTATACTTAAAGACAAAAATTTTATGAAGGCGATTCTTTTTACAGGCGGCGAGGCGCCTAATCTTGACAAAGCCGCGCAGTTTCTTGGCGGCGCGGGATTTACAGCCGCGGCTGATTCGGGGCTTGAAGCTGCAAAAAGGGCTGGATTCCGGGCAGACTTGATTATAGGCGACATGGACAGCCTTAAAGACAAAAGCCTTATCGCAGAATGCCCGCAGGCTGAAGTAATCCGCCTTGAAAGCGGCAAGGACTTTAGCGACACAGAAGCGGCGCTGCGCCTCCTTAAAGGGCGCGGATTTTCCGACATCACGCTCATTGGAGCGGGCGGCGGCCGCCTTGACCATCTTTTTGCGGTTTTAAGGCTTTTTGAAACGGATTTTGCCCCCTCTCTCTGGCTTGCAGGAGAAAGCGCCGCCGTTTTCCTGCAAGAGCCTGAAGATTGCGCTCTTGAGGCTTCAGGGCTTGAAAAAGGAGATACAGTTTCAGTGTTTGCCGTAGGGAAAGCGCCGCACAAAATTGAAGGGAATGGCCTGCGCTGGAGCCTTGACATTCCTTGGGACAGTGAAGAGAAAAACCGCCCCCTCCGCGACAGCTTGAGCAACTGGGTTGAATCAGGCACGATAACGCTGCGCCGCGTTTCGGGGAGCTTCATTTGCGTTTTTCCGCTAAAAAAAAGCCTTAAACTTGTGCGCATTCCGAACATTCCAAAAGCATAGAAAATGCGCTTTTTTAAGCCTTTAAGGAGCAGGGCTTTCGCTTTCGCTTGTTGCCTGCGCACCTTCGGAAGAGGGACTGTTTTTCAAATCCCGCAGGAGGTCAAGGGTTTCTGAAGCGCTGTCCCGCGCAACTGCCAGAAAATCAATTAAAGAAGGGAACTTTTCAAGGAACGAGCCCCACTCTGCAAAAAGCCGCATTTGCTCGCTGTTTGCAACCTCTTCTTCGGCGGCTCTAAGCGCGGCAGCTGTTGCAGCCTCCATGCGGCGCTCCGCGTATTCAGCGTAAACGGCTGCGCCCGCGGTGTACAGGGCAAAATCGGGGAGCGAGGCTTCCTCAACGGAAGCGGAAAGCGCGGAAAAGCCTTCAGGCAGCTCTTCCGCAAAAAGAGCCGCAAAGTCGGGCGGCTGCAAGAATTGAAACGCGCCGCTTCCCCCTGATTCCGTCGGCTGCAAAGCCGCGGCTTTTTCCGCAGACAGGGCAATGTATTTTTCAGCCGCCTGCAAAAAAGC
This sequence comes from uncultured Treponemataceae bacterium, assembly GCA_964509415.1. Taxonomy (GTDB): domain Bacteria; phylum Spirochaetota; class Spirochaetia; order Treponematales; family Treponemataceae; genus Avitreponema. The sequence goes on along the minus strand of CAZDXD010000022.1, from coordinate 2,263 downwards.
CTGTTCCGCAATCGAGGAGACAAGCGCGTTTAGCTCATCCTCTGACTCAACGCCGTATTTTTCTACAATGTTGGGCAGGGCATCCTGCTCTGCGCGGACGGAAACGGAGGCGGAAATTGTCCATGAAAAGCTGGGGGAGCCTTCAAGAAAGCGGGCATAAAGCTCCGCCGAAGGCAGCGTTCCCGATTTCGCAAAGGAGCGTTCAACGGGGCGCAGGGTGAACGCGAGTATCCTGCAATTTGTGGGGAAGAGCTTTTCCCACGCCCAGCGGAACTCGCCCGGTATAATCGGATTGGGGTCAATGCCGCTTGTTTTTGAAATCATTACGCCCGTGTGCCCTGCGGGGACTGCAAACTGCACCCAGCCGAAATAAAAGACAACGCCGGCAAAAACCGCAAGAATAAATAGCGAAACAAGAAATTTCTTCATTAAAACTGCACCAAAGACTGCGCCGGCAAAAGCCTCAAGCGCCAAAGGCCGCCTTGAACGCTTGCCCGCGCCGCGAAACGGCGGTAAAATGCGCACTGAAGTATACTCTATTCGAGCGAAAAGGAAAAGCCAAAAGCAAGGTGAAGGCAAAAAAAAGAAAAGAAAACACCGCGCGCCCGTGGCGCTATGCCGCGAACATAGAAATCCTTTACCGCACGGAAATCTTTCTAGCTGCCCTTTCCATTGCGCTTGCGGTTGTTTATTCTGTCGGCACTTGGCAGTCCTTCATGGATTCCACGCTGGCAATGATTCTTAACCTTATCTCCATAACCGCGCTTGCCAACATTTTTCTTTCTATTGTTGTAATCGCAAAGGAAACCTTTGCGTCTTTAAGCAAAAAAAGAAAATCGCGCCTTTCAGTGATTGTTTCTTCGCTTTTGTTTTTAACTTTTTCGGCTGTCCTGCTTTTCCTCTCGCATATCCTTATTGCAGTCTCCGAAGGCTTTTAATTCCGCGCTTCAGTTTGCGAGGACACCGCCCGCTTATTCTTTAACGTAAAAATCAACGGTAGACCTGCCGTAAAAGCGCCTGTCTGCAAGCCTCATTGAGGGGGCAGGCGAGTCGGGCATTTCAACGCTCTTTGGGCGGTGGATTAGGGCAAAACCCCCACTTGTCAAAACGCTTTTTTCGCCGCAGGTCCTTATAAGCTCCGAGTGAAAGCCGTACTTGAACGGCGGGTCAAAATAAATGATGTCGAATGTTTCTTTTGAGCGCGAAAGATAAAGCTCGGCGGGCATAAATGAGCAGTTGATTCTGACGGGAGAAATCGAGACGTTTTTTAAGATAACCTTTGCCTTGTTCTTGTCTTTTTCCACCAGCGCGACGCGCTCTGCCCCCCTTGAAACCGCTTCGAGGGCGCAAATGGCGGAGCCGCTGAAAACGTCAAGGAAAGCCTTGCCAGATAAATCGCCAAGCACGGCAAAAAAAGACTCCCGCGCCCTGTCCATCGCGGGCCGAATCTCCCCCGGCGGGCATTCAACCTTTCTCCCCTTTAGCAGCCCGCCCGTAACGCGCACACGTCCCCTTATGTAAAGCTTAAAAGCTGCGAAAGCTCGCTTGTAGAGACCATGTCGCGCGCGTCGCCCGCCTTCTCGCTTTCCGTGATGCTTTCTTTGCTTTCTTTTTTTAGCGCTAAATGCTGCTCTTTGAGCCCCGTAATCTGCTCAATGTCGCCCGCAAAGGCGTCCGCAATCGGCGTCTTTCGCTCTAAAATCATGTTGAGCAACGCAATGTACTTTTCTTGGCAAGAGTACATCGCCTTCATCAGCGAAAGATAGTCTGGCAGCCGCGTGTTTTTTTGCAACGTCGCGTGAATCTGCTGTATGCAAGCGTTAAAAAAAGAAATATCCGCGATAATCTTCTTATAAAAGTATTCGGGTGCAAGGTCGAGGAGAAGCCCCTCGCGCACGTTTTCTATCGAGCGGGCAAGCTGGTATAGGTTGTCTTGAAACACAATGTTTTGAAGCATCGTAACCGCCTTTAGTCCTAGTCCCTTTTATTGTCGGATAATTTCTGTTTAATGTTGAATTTAGTTGAAAGATAGTTGATTGGGGATTCAGCGATTCAGTTGATCAGAGACTCAGTGACTGAGTCGCTGATCGACTCTACCTGCTTCACTGCTTGCCTCTAGACTGATCGACTCTCCTCGCTCTTCTCCTTGCGCCCAAACTGATCGACTCTCCTTGCGCTTATACGCTTTGCAAATCGGCGATCCGCGAGCGCGGTATAGGCTATACTTCGCCGCGGTGTAGGCTATACTTCGCCGCGGTATAGG